>NZ_JBFUHK010000020.1:0-69833 GCF_056402435.1 Rahnella sp. P4_A8
CCAGTATATAAATATGGCACCTGATGGTGAGTTCAGTTATTACAGTGCAGCGGTTGCGGCAGGAGCAGGTTATCTGGCTCCGGGTTATAAAATCGGCGGAAATACGCTGATTAATATGGGCGGCGCATTTATGACGGATGGACCGAGTTTGTCTGGTCAGGGCGGAGCCATTGCAGGTTCTGTGTTCGGCGGGGGATTTGGGAAATATGCGCCTGATTTGCTGGCACCATACATAGGGCTGTCTTATTCAGGTTTAATTGGTGACGCTGGCGGGGCATTTACCTTTGAAACGGTAAATGATGCATTTAAGAAAGCAACTCAAAAAGGAGATAAGTGATGTTGAAGAAAATGACTCCTTATATTTTTATATTGATATTTTTATACATTACAGGATCATTTTTTCTACTAGGATTACTGGCTCGAGGTGTCATTGGATTGATATATACAGCTTCATTAAATATATCGATAGAAGATGTTTTAAAAACTTTAAAAATGAGTGCAGTCGCTGGCATCATTCTGTCTGTTGGAGCTTTCGTCTTTAATCGAATAGATATCTACAACGCCAGTAAAAAGCTCCCAACCGAGCCTGATAAATGACTTTCACAAACGCATATCCCGGTTGCCTGCGCCGGGATATTTTCCCGCTCACTCAGCAAACCGGATCACCGCTATGGACAGCGACTACAACTCGGTCACTGAACAGTCCGGTATTTTTGCCGGTGACGGCGGCTTTGATATCACGGTCGGCGGGCATACCCAGCTCGATGGCGCGGTGATTGCCAGCACAGGTTCGGCGGATAAAAACAGCCTCGACACCGGCACGTTAGGCTTCAGCGACATCGGTAATAAAGCGGAATACAGCACCGAACATCAGGGCGCAGGCATCAGCACCGGCGGGACTGTTGCAGAGAACTTTATCGGCAATATGGCGAACGGCGTACTGGTGGGTGCAGGCGGTGAAGGTGAGGCATCCGGCACCACGAAAGCAGCGATTTCTGCGGGTGATATCACCATCCGCGACAAGGAAAACCAGCAGCAGGACGTGGCGGATTTAAGCCGTGATGCGGAACATGCCAACGGCAGCATCAGCCCGATATTCGACAAGGAGAAAGAGCAGAAGCGGCTGGAGATTGCGCAGGCGCTGGGCGACGCAGGCAGCCAGGCAATGGATATTGCACGGACGGCGGGTGAGATTAAAGGGCTGGAAAAAGCGAAAGCCGCGCATCCGGAACTGAGTGGCAAAGACCTGCTGGAGACAAAAGAGTACAAAGATACCCAGAAACAGTACGGTACCGGAAGTGATATCCAGCAAGGTATCAGCGCAGCGACGATGGCGCTTCAGGGGCTGGCGGGTGGTGATATGACTGCGGCACTGGCAGGCGGCGCGGCTCCGTATCTGGCGGAGCAAATCAAGAAACAGGTCGGCGAAGATAACGTTGCCGCTAATGCCATCGCCCATGCGATTGTCGGCGGTGTCATCGCAGAGCTACAGGGACGTGATGCCGCTGCGGGTGCGGCAGGTGCCGCTACCGGTGAGCTAATCGCCCAGGTGCTTTATCCGGGCGTGAAACGCGAAGATCTGACGGAGAACGAAAAGCAGAAAATCGTGGCGCTGAGTACGCTGGCCGCGGGGCTGGCGGGCGGACTTGCAGGTGATGATACGGCGGGTATTATTGCTGGGGCGCAGGGTGGGAAGAATGCAACGGAATACAATCACTTTAATCTTCCCTCAGGGATGATGGATTATATTGATACAGCAGGCTCATGGAATCAGTTTGCGGTAGATAATAATCTCTCGCCCGAGCAGACACAGGCCGGGCTGGATAAAATAGCGAAAGGGGATTTGCCGGAAGGGGCGAATATCACCAAAGCGATAGTCGAAGGTTATCAGGATGGCGTATTTATGGCCGGTGCGTTTTATCTTGGTCCGACAATAGCCATAGGAAAAGGCATTGCCGGTGCGGTGATTGGCGGAGGGGCTAATTCTGCATTCCAGTATATAAATATGGCACCTGATGGTGAGTTCAGTTATTACAGTGCAGCGGTTGCGGCAGGAGCAGGTTATCTGGCTCCGGGTTATAAAATCGGCGGAAATACGCTGATTAATATGGGCGGCGCATTTATGACGGATGGACCGAGTTTGTCTGGTCAGGGCGGAGCCATTGCAGGCTCTGTGTTCGGTGGGGGATTTGGGAAGTATGCGCCAGTTTTAGTCGGTAAATTTGGAAATGAGTTACCTGGTTTTGCTTATGATATTAGTGGTTCATATATTTTTGAGTATGGGAATGATGCTACTAAAACGTTAATAAAAAAGATTGAGGGTAAATAATGTCCTTAATAAATAAAGTTAATTATTTAATGTTGTTTATATATTCCATGGTGTTTTTTTCGGTACTTGGCATTGGATATAGAACTATCATTGCTCTTATATCTTTATGGGTTATTGGTGAATTTTCTTATGATTGGCATCAAGTCATTATTGGATTGAAGATGGCTGTTGTAGCTGGTTTTGCAGTCACTTTAGCTGCATTCATATTCAATAAAATCGAAGAATACAACACCCATAAAAAACCCCCAACCGATCCTAATGAATGACTTTCACAAACACATATCCCGGTTGCCTGCGCCGGGATATTTTCCCGCTCACTCAGCAAGCCGGATCACCGCCATGAACAGCGACTACAACTCGGTCACTGAACAGTCCGGTATTTTTGCCGGTGACGGCGGCTTTGATATCACGGTCGGCGGGCATACCCAGCTCGATGGCGCGGTGAATGCCGCCATTGCAGCGGCGCAGGGCAGAGATGCAGCGGCAGGAGCGGCGGGAGCCGCCGCAGGTGAACTGGCGGGTATGATAGCGCTGGACACTTACGGCAAACCCATCAGCGAACTGACGGAGCAGGAAAAACAAAAAGTGCTGGCCTTATCGACGCTGGCAGCGGGTCTGGCGGGTGGTTTAACCGGAGACAGCACGGCAGACGGTATGACAGGCGCGATAGCGGGGAACACCACAGTGAACAACAACCTGTTAGGCGGTGGTACGGAGGCAGGCCAGGAAGCATTTATCCGTCAGCACGGTATTGATATGGCAAGTTGTGCTGATGCACCGGGTTCGGCAAGTTGCCAGAAGGCGCAGAATGAGGCAAATGCAGTGGCAGGCGCAATGGCGACCGCAGGGCTGATTTATCTGCCTGGAGGAATGCAGATGACAGGTGCTATTGGCGGCAGTGCTAATGCAGCGATCCAGTATGGCGTGAATGGTGAAATCAATCCTACAGATGTGTTGATAGCTACTTATGTGGGAGCATTTACGGCGAATACGGGACTGTGGGGAACTGTGGGTTGGAATGCAGCAGGTGGTGCGACATCAAGTTATCTGAAGGGAGATGATCCGTGGGCTGGAGGGGCTATAAGCGGCGGTGCTTCAGGCCTAGGTTATGGGATCGGTAAGTTTGCGCAGGGACCTCTGAACAAAATATTTAATCCAACTTGGAAAAACTATGAATGGGTTGATATGGGAATGGGCATATCAAAACCATTACCACCAAGTGCTATTCCTGGCATAGCGGGTAATACAGGAGCAGCAATTGCAACAGAAGGAACTGGTGCCATTATTAACGAGCAAATAAATAGTCTTAAGGAGAAAAAGTAATGAATGCGAAGACTGTATTTTCTTTATTTATTTTCAATATAATATGGATATTAATTCTTCTTTCTATGACTGTGATTATTTTTTTAATGCTTAGAACATTTGTATGGTTATCTTTTGGTGGGGATTTTCTTTTTTCACTGGAAGATATCCGAAGAGCTTATCGTATTAGTCTATTTGCTGGGCCTATTTGTGGGTCGGGTAGCTGGTTTATCTACTATCGTCATTACAGACATTACAGACATTACAGACATTACAAGTAAGTAAATCCTGACCAACAACGCTGGGATCGGATTAGACAGAAATGTTTATGAAAAACAGGGTATTAATTTTTAACATGGATATTTATATGAAAAGTAATTCGTTTTTTTTGATGATCGTGATTTTTCTTTCTGGATGTACTGTGGATATGAGCAGTTCTATGCCTGATTATCAGGGCAACGATACTTCTTTTATTCGTGTCGACAATAGTTTTCAACCAACACTTTTCAGGCTGGAAAAAATGTTACCTGCTGCGGAATGTATGAAATCAGAAGGTGTGTATGGACTTACATCAAAAGTAGCCGTGATGGGAATAAAAACCAGCTATTCAAAAAGAGTAACTGGGATCGCATCTCCGTCAACGCAATTCTCAAATCGGGGATATTTGGAATATACCATTCAAAGTGGGAAAGTATATAAAATATGGTGGCACTTTGATGAAAAAAGTATGTATGGCATAGATCTTGGTAGAACTTTTGAAAGATCATTTACGGCAGAAGATGGTCATAGTTATGAAATCCAAACAAAAGGTAATGATGTTGTTATCTATGATATTTCTGAAAGGAAAGAAGCAGATTATGTAAGCGTTAAAGAGTGCCAATATAAAAAAACAATGTTGGGGAAGAAAGAATATCTATGAAGTAATAATGACCCATCTTTATTTTCGTGGAGAACCGCACAATTTGCTGGCAGCCGTTGCAACTCAAAAGCCAGAGTTTCAGCACCGTCGGTTCGACGGGGGGAACGGCGCTGGCGCAGGCCACCACCGGCGATGCTTCCACCGCCTTTGGTATCAGCGCCTCGGTTGGCACGCAGTCGTCCAAATCCGAGAGCCACAGCGGACAGAACACCGCCACGGGCAGCACGCTGACGGCGGGTGATAACCTGTCAATAACCGCGACGGGCGGCGATATCACGGCCATCGGCAGCCAGATTAAAGCCGGGCTGGACGTGGCGCTGAACGCGGCAGACGACATCACCCTGATTTCCTCGCAGAACACCCAGTGGCTGGAAGGAGAAAACAGCAGCAGCGGCGGCGCCATAGGGATTGGCATCGGCATGGGCGAGAGCGGTGCCGGTATCAACATCTCCGCCAGCGGCAACGCCTCCAGGGGCAGCGAGTCGGGCAACGGCACGCAGCATAACGAAACCACCATCGACGCGGGCAACCGCATCAGCATTAACAGCGGCGACGACACAACGATTGCCGGTGCGCAGGTGAGCGGCAACAGCGTGGTGGCGGATATCGGCGGCGACCTGACCATCAGCAGCCTGCAGGACAGCGACTATTACGACAGCAGCCAGAAGAGCATCAGCGGCGGTGCCAGCTTCTCATTCGGCACCATGACCGGTTCGGGCGGCATCAGTGCCGCTAATGACAAAATGAACAGCGACTACAACCCGGTGGTTGAGCAGTCCGGTATTTATGCCGGTGACGGCGGCTTTGATATCACGGTCGGCGGGCATACGCAGCTCGATGGCGCGGTGCTTGCCAGCACAAGTTCGGCGGATAAAAACAGCCTCAACACCGGCACGTTAGGCTTCAGCGACATCGGCAATAAAGCGGCAGATACAGATCCCAAAGCAGGACAACCGCCCTGCTTTGGTTCTACGACTTTGCTTCAAAACCGATTAGCTTTCTTCAGACAAATACATCTTACGCAGGTAATGCGGTACCGCGTCGTCGGCGTTGGATCCGATGATTTCTGCATCCGGCATGGCGGCTTTCAGACGTGGCAACGAACCGCTCATCAGACAACCTTTACCGGCCATGCTCAGCATTTCCAGGTCATTGAGACCATCACCAAAGGCGATGCAATCCTTCAGGGAATAGCCCATCAGCTTGGAGACATATTCCAGCGCATGCCCTTTCGATACGCCGCCTGCCATCACTTCCAGACATACCGGCAGTGAGAAGCTGACATTCACACGGTCGCCCCAGCGCGCATTGATCGCTTCTTCCAGTGGCAACAGTTTTTCATGATCTTCACAGGTGAAATACACTTTGCAGATACCGTCAGTTTCCAGCAGACCCGGTTCATACAGTTTGTATTTGAAAACGGATTCGCGGAAAAAATCATCCTGATCGGCGCGGTCACGGTTCATGTACCAGTCATCGTTGCGATAAACGTTGGTCAGAATATCCGGATTGTTATGCATGATGCCGAACAGGTCTCTGGCGATGTCTTCATCCAGATTGTGCGAGAAAATCAGGTCACCGTCGGTGTTATGCACGCGCGCACCGTTGGAGGTGATCATGTACGCACTGATTTCCAGATTGTCGCGCATCTGCGCTACATCGATATGGTGACGCCCGGTGGCGAACACGAAATGCACGTCGCGCTGGGTCAGCAATTTCAGCGTCTCTTTGGCGAACGGGCTCAGGGTATGATCAGGTGATAGCAGCGTGCCATCTAAATCGGAAGCAACAACATGGTACATAGCGTTAGGTTCTAACCTCTGATGGAGTTGTGCGCGGCGAACCGCGGATTAATGCTGTCGCGCAAAAAAGCGCATGATAGCGTCCAGCGCCTGTGCCCTCAGGTCGTCCCGTTCAAACAGGATCTCATGGCGCGCGCCTTCAATGACCAGCGGTTTTTCCCCTTCACAAGGGTGTCCCGCAACGGCCATGGCCTGACAAAAAGCAAGATGGGACCGGTTATCCACCACACGGTCTTCGCTCGCCTGCAATAACAGAACAGGGGTGGTGATTTTTTCGGCTTCTTTCAGGATATGCATCCCCGCCTCAATCCCTTCACGTACCCAATGATAGGTTGGCCCACCGACCTGCAGCTCAGGGTAATCGGCATAAAAACGCAGGTTACGGCGATAACGCTCACGGCTGTGTGTCAGGCGGTTGACCACAAACGGTAATGGCCGCCAGTGACCGGTGCCCAGCGCATAGCCGTCACGGCGTAGCGGACGATTCTCCGCCCAGTTGAGGATCCGGCGGGAAATCCAGCCCGGCATCGGCAAATAAATGCCGGTCATCGGCGCGAGTAACGCCGCTGCATCAAACTTGTCCGGATTTTTCGCCAGAAACAGCGCCAGGATCGCACCGCCCATGGAGTGTGCCAGCGCGAACTTTTTCGCGTACTGACGTGGGGCAATCTCCAGCTGATAAAAGCTTTCGACATCCTCAACATAATCGTCAAAATGCTTAACGTGGCCACAATGCGGATCGTCGAGCATACGCCCGGAACGCCCCTGACCACGGTGATCGACAATCATGACATCGTAGCCGCAATGGAATAAATCGTAGGCTACTTCAGGATATTTTACGTAGCTTTCTATACGACCCGGTGACACCACGATGACTTTATCATGCGCGGGGGAACAGAACCGGACATAGCGGATCTGGACATCGTCAACGCCGCTAAACTCGCCTTCTTCGCGCGTACGCCAGAAATCCAGCAAAGGTCCGGTCGCGAAGGCGGAAAACTCCTTCTCTCGTGTTAACCACTTCCCAAAATTCACAGGCATTCAATGATCCAAAGTCGTCAGGCAGGGAGGAGGAAAAGTGTTATTTGTGAGTTATAGCGCAATTATAAACAATGGCGTATTGTGCCATAAAACAACATAAAACGTATTCAGGGAGTCTCGCAATGACACTTGACTGGTGGTTAACCTACCTGCTCACCACTTCTATTTTAAGTTTATCCCCCGGCTCCGGTGCCATTAACACGATGAGTACGGGCATCAGCCACGGCTATCGCGGGGCGGTGGCGTCAATCGCCGGGTTACAACTCGGGTTATCCATCCACATCGTACTGGTCGGTATCGGGCTGGGCGCACTGATCTCATCATCGCTGATGGCCTTTGAAATTCTCAAATGGCTGGGTGCGGCGTACTTAATCTGGCTGGGTATTTGCCAGTGGCGTTCTGCCGGTGCGATTGATCTGAGCGCGCTCGCCAGCAGTATGCCGCGTCGCCGTTTATTCAAACGCGCCATCCTGGTGAACCTGACCAATCCAAAAAGCATTGTGTTTCTGGCCGCGTTATTCCCGCAGTTTATCATTGCGCACCAGCCTCAGGCTGCACAATACATGGTACTCGGCGTGACCACCGTCGTTGTCGATATTATTGTGATGATCGGTTACGCCACGCTGGCCACGCGCATCGCCGGCTGGGTGAAAGCCCCGAAACAAATGCAGTTGCTGAACCGCATTTTCGGCTCACTGTTTATGCTGGTGGGTGTGTTGCTGGCAAGTGCCAGAAAGGTTTAACGCCGCAAAATGCAAAAAGGGTTCGGCATCAACCGAACCCTTTTTTATGCGCAAAATGCGTTGATTAACGATTCACGATAAGCGCAACACCAAAGCCTGCAAACACCACGCCTGCCACGCCATCAATCCATTTTGCTAAACGCTGATATCCGCGACGCATTTTCGGCAGGGCAAAAACCAACGCCACTAGCGAGAACCAGGCCAGGGTTTCCACCACAATCAGCAGAAATATACCCAGACGCTCGCCACCACTGACACTGTCGCCAACGAACATAGAGAACACGCTGCCGAAGTAAATGACAGCTTTAGGATTCGAAAGATTGGTCAGCAGCCCGCGCATAAACGTGCGGCCACGGGCAGGCAGCGTTACCGGAGTGTCGTCGCCGTTTTGTTTTTTAGCACGTGCTGATTTCATCAACTGCCAGCCCATCCAGCACAGATACAGGCCGCCGCCGACGGTGATGATCTGATGCAGCCAGGCCATTTTTTGCAGAATTAAATGTAATCCCATCAGCGCAACCGCTGCCCACACCAGCACGCCGAGCGTAATACCAATCACACCCATCATGGCTTCTTTACGCGACCGGCTGGCGGCGGTTTGTGAAACAAAGAAAAAGTCCGGCCCCGGACTCATCAGCGCGATCAGATGAACCATCGCAACCGTCAGGAATAGCATCAGCATGATTAACTCTCTGTGTTATGTGTAGGAAACAGAATTCTTATTCGTCGCCGTTATCGATGTGATCGCGGATCATCGCCATAAATGGCCTGCCGAATTTCTCCAGCTTACGCTGACCAACACCCGTGATGTCCAGCAAATCGCTCGCGCTGACGGGCAGATGTTCAGCCATTTCCAGCAGCGTCGTGTCGTTAAATACCACGTACGGCGGCACATTATTGTCATCCGCCAGTGACTTACGCAGTTTACGCAATTTAGCAAACAACTTACGATCGTAATTCCCGCCGTAAGTTTTCTGGCTGGCACTGCTTTTAATTTTCAGCGTCTGAATCCGCGGCACGGCCAACTGCAACGGGATTTCGCCCCGTAAAACCGGACGCGCCGATTCCGTCAGTTGTAACGCCGAGTGCATGGCAATATTTTGCGTAATCAGCCCGAGATGGATCAGTTGGCGAACCACGCTGGTCCAGTGTTCGTTGCTGTGTTCTTTGCCGATGCCATACACAGTCAGCTTGTCGTGGCCGTATTCGCGGATACGCTGGTTGTTCGAACCACGCAGCACTTCGACCACGTACCCTAAGCCAAAACGTTGTCCGACGCGCGCAACGACCGACAGCGCTTTCTGCGCATCCAGCAAACCGTCATAGCGTTTTGGCGGGTCAAGACACACATCGCAGTTACCGCAGGCGTTCTGTTTGCCTTCACCGAAGTAATTGAGCAGCACCAGACGGCGGCAGGTTTGCGCTTCCGCAAACGCATTCATGGCATTCAGCTTATGGCGTTCAACATCCTGCTGAGCGCCCGCCGGTTTCTCTTCCAGACAGCGGCGCAGCCAGGCCATATCAGCCGGATCGTAAAGCAGCACCGCTTCGGCAGGCAGGCCGTCACGCCCTGCCCGGCCCGTTTCCTGATAATAAGACTCGATGGTGCGTGGAATATCAAAGTGCACCACAAAACGCACGTTAGGTTTGTTGATGCCCATCCCGAAGGCGACGGTGGCGACCACAATTTGCAGGTCGTCGCGCTGGAAACCTTCCTGCACGCGGGCGCGGGTGTCGTTATCCAGCCCGGCGTGATACGCGCCGACGCTCAGCCCGCGGCTTTGCAGACGGGCGGCTGTGTCTTCCACTTTGGCACGGCTGTTACAGTAAATAATGCCGCTTTTACCGCGCTGATCCTGCACAAAACGAATCAGCTGATCGAGCGGCTTAAATTTTTCCACCAGCGTGTAACGGATATTCGGGCGATCGAAACTGCTGACCTGAATCAGCGGATCGTTCAGCTCCAGCAGACGGACGATATCGTTACGTGTGGCCTCATCGGCGGTTGCGGTCAGGGCAATCACCGGCAGTTGCGGATAACGCAGTTTCAGCTGGCCGAGCGCGCGATATTCCGGGCGGAAATCGTGGCCCCATTGGGAAATACAGTGAGCTTCATCGACGGCAAGCATCGCCGGATTCCACTGTTGCAGCTGCTCGAGGAAATCGCCCATCATCAGGCGTTCCGGCGCGATATACAGCATTTTGATACGTCCCGCACGGCAACCGGCCATCACTTCCAGCTGTTGCTCACGGGTTTGCGTTGAGTTCAGGCAGCCGGCTTCAACGCCTGCGGCCATCAGCTGGTCGACCTGATCTTTCATCAGCGAGATGAGCGGCGAAACAACCAGCGTCAGGCCGTCCATCACCAGAGCGGGAATTTGATAGCACAGCGATTTACCGCCGCCTGTTGGCATCACTACCAGACAATCCCGGCCAGAAAGGGCGGTATTGATGATAGTTTGCTGGCCTGGTCTGAATTGCTGATAGCCGAAGGTATCGCGTAATACCTGATGAGCCAGCTCTTCTTTGTTTATCACTGCCGCCGTAGACACTCAATTCCCCAACTGTTCAAACCACCCGGCTAAGCCCTAAAGCCGCCGGGGCTGTACTGCACCGACATAATATAACCTAAATAATTCCGGGTGCGGCCAACGCAACTGCAACCAGAAGTATGGCGCAATTACATGATGTCGTTAAGCATAATACCCACACCGATACGGGTCTGCTTATGGTTGTAGTCGATCAATGACTCGCCGTAGCCGCTAAATACCTGAGTATAGAAGCGAACCTGTTTGGAAATCGGGTAGCTCCAGCCAGTCGTCGCACCGCCGTAACCGGTATTCCAGTTGTAACGGCTTTCCACGCTGAACACGCTGTCACCCCACGCATAACCGACTTTCAGGCGGTAATAACCCATGTATTTGTTGATGTCCGGGTTATCGTCGTTTTCATCGCTTTCAGGGATGCGGTACCACGGTTTTAAATCCACCTGCCAGTTACCGTTTTGCGCCATGAAACGGGCATACACGCGGTTCCAGCTGCGGGACGTCGGATCTGAGCGGCCGTTAGACTGATGGCTGACACCATATTCTGCTTCGCGCAATGTCCAGCCGAGGAAATCGTAATCCGTTGCCCAGGCGAGGAAAAGCTGTGGCTCGTAGTTGGTCTCACGAAAAGGTGAAGACTCGCCGCTGTTGGAAAGCTGCCAGAATGATTTTTGCGTGTAAGACGCGCCGAGCACCGAATTATCACCCGCAATTCCACGCCACAACGGGAACGCCAGGCTGAGCTGGAACTCGACTTCATCATGACGTGCTTTATCTGCCCAGTCGTAAGACTGAATGGCTTTCTTGTTGATATTGCTGGTATCAGTGTAAATCAGGTAGTTTTGTTCGTAAGGATATAATGTGAACGGGTTGTCGTGCTCCTGCAACATATTCGCAATAATACTTCCGCGTACCGCAGGTTTATCATGCACTTCCTGCACAGTGGCCTCTGCGGCGTGTCCCAGCATTGGCATCGCCAGCATGGCGGCTCCGACAGCCCAATTTTTACGCATTATTCCTTACCCTCACCCTAAAGTTATCGACTGATTATTTTTGAAAATATGCCGTCTGCCCGGCCAACCACGCGCTGACTAAAATCCGGAAATCTCAAAGCAGGGCATTTTACACACAAATACATTTCTAGATGAGTACTGAATACATTTATCCTTCGCTGTGTAGAAATCCTTCCTGCCCGCACCTAAAATCAACACTTCGTTAACTTTTTCGGCGAACATACTGTCCACCCGTTTTCGTCAGGAATTTATTCATGTCTGCTTCATCTCTCAGCCACGAGGCTGCCCTGCAACTGATCGGCAATATTTTCGTTTACGATATGCCGTTTAACCGCGAACTGGGCCTCGAGCTGAAACGTCTCGACTGCGACTACGCAGAGTTAAAATTTACCAACCAGACAAAACTGGTGGGCAATGCCGCACAAAAAATCCTGCACGGCGGCGTAATTGCTGCGGTGCTGGATGTCGCCGCCGGTCTGGTCTGTGTGACCAGTTCACTGATCCGCCGCGACAAACCTGATCACCCGTTACTGGAAGCCGAAATGCGTCAGCGTTTATCCAAGATGGGCACCATCGATTTACGCGTTGATTACCTGCGTCCGGGCCGTGGCGAGTATTTTATTGCCTCCGCCAGCCTGATCCGTGCCGGGAACAAAGTCTCCGTGGCGCGCGTGGATTTACACAGCGACACGGGCATTCACATCGCGACCACTACGGCGACCTATATGGTGGGCTGAGATCAGGTAAACTCGCTTCTTTCCTTACTCTTTTTTCAGGTACCCACATGGACGCACACCGTACCCGGCAAGGTGTTATTTTTGCCTTTATCGCCTATCTGATCTGGGGGATCGCGCCGGCGTATTTCAAGCTCATCAAACAGGTTCCGGCGGATGAAATTCTGACTCACCGGGTGATCTGGTCTTTCTTCTTTATGTTAGTGCTGCTCTCCGTCAGCCGCAGCTGGGGCGATGTCCGCCGGGTATTGGCACAACCGAAGAAAATCGGCATGTTACTGATTACCGCCCTGCTTGTCGGTGGGAACTGGCTGATTTTTATTTGGGCAATTAATCATAATCACATTCTGGAAGCCAGCCTCGGCTACTTTATCAATCCGCTGGTGAATGTGGTGCTTGGCATGCTGTTTTTGCGTGAACGATTCCGAAGTTTGCAATGGTTCGCCGTGGCGCTGGCTTTCGCCGGGGTGCTGGTGCAGGTGTGGGTATTTGGTTCCGTGCCGGTCATCGCCATCGGGCTGTCCCTGACATTCGCCTTCTATGGCCTGCTGCGTAAAAAAATAGGCGTAGATTCGCAAACCGGGATGCTGATTGAAACCCTCTGGTTGCTGCCGGTGGCCGGGATTTATCTGTTCTTTATTGCCCACAGCCAGACCAGCAATCTGGCAGCGAATCCGTGGTCTCTGGATTTATTGCTGATGGCGGCCGGGATTATCACCACCATTCCGCTACTGTTCTTTACCGCCGCCGCTGCCCGGCTGAAGCTCTCCACGCTGGGCTTTTTCCAGTATCTCGGGCCAACGCTGATGTTCCTGCTGGCCGTGGTGTTTTACGGTGAAACCGTCAACACCTCACAACTTATCACCTTCGGCTTTATCTGGGTGGGACTGCTGTGCTTTATCGGCGATGCGCTCTACACGCAGGGGCGTTTACGACGAGGAAGAAGCGGACACAGCACTGCGTGAGATAAAGCGCGCCATCGCGGGGCCGGTTGCCAGGATGGTGATCAGACGCAGCGTCTGCATCGCCATCACAAAACCTAAATCGGCGTGGCTGCCCGCCGCAATAATCGCCACGGTGTCCAGCCCGCCCGGGCTGGTCGCCAGATAAGCCGTCAGCATATCGACGTGCAAAAGTTTGGTCAGCACCCATGCCATGCCCCCGCAAATCAGCATCAGTCCGATAATCGAGGCAATCATCTGAGGCAGCGTGCGTAAGGCCAGTTTGAAAATCGGACGCGTAAAGCGCAGCCCGACACTCCAGCCAATCAGCGTGTACGCCATCGCCAGCAGCCATTCCGGCACTTCTAAGGTCACCGTTCCGGTGGAATGCAAAACCGCGCCGACAATGGCCGGAAGCAGCAGCGCGCCGGAAGGGATACGCAGGCGCGGCCCCAGCCAGACACCGGCTACTGCCAGAAATAGCGTGGCAAAGAAACGCCAGGTGAGCGGCGGGAACCAGACCACTGCCGCCGCCAGCGATGCGCTGTCGCCCATAGCCATACGCGCAACAAATGCGGCAGCCGTGGCAACAAACAACACGCGCAGATACTGCATAAACGCCACCAGACGGACATCCGCACCGAAATCACCGGCCATCGCGACCATGGCGCTGGCACCGCCGGGTGATGAACCCCACGCGCCGGTCGGGCCGGGTAACTGGCTAAAACGTACCAGCAACCAGCCGGAAAGTCCGCTGGCAAGCAGCGTCGCCACCAGCACCATCAGCACCAGCGGCCAGTCATTGAGTAACGGTGGCAGAATCGAGGGCGACAGACTTTGCGCGATCATACAGCCCAAAATGCCCTGCGATATTTTGAAGAACAGCGGATGAATACGCACGCTGGCACCCAATAAACCCATGACGACGCCGACAATCATCGGCCCGAGCAGGAGCGCAGCGGGAACGTGGAAGGTCTGAAAAATAATGCCCAGAATCAGTGAGGAAACGACGAGGATAAACCACTGCCCCGCCGGAACCATCCTTTCCATCAGCATGGTCGGTTATAACCAGTTTTTACGTTTGAAGTACAGGTAAGGCGCCAGCCCGGCGAGGATCATCAGCGCAATCGCGCCCGGATAACCGAATGACCATTTCAGTTCCGGCATGAATTCAAAGTTCATCCCGTAACTGGAAGCCACCAGCGTTGGCGGCAGGAACACCACCGAAACCACCGAGAAAATCTTAATAATGCGGTTCTGTTCGATGTTGATAAAACCCATCGCCGCCTGCATCAGGAAGTTAACTTTCTGGAACAGGGATTCGTTGTGCGGCAACAGGGATTCGATATCGCGTAATACTTCACGTGCCTGCTCAAGCTGACCTGCGGGTAAACGAGCCTTACGCACCAGGAAATTCAGCGCGCGCTGGGTATCCATCAGACATAAACGCACTTTCCAGCCGATATCTTCCAGTTCTGCCAGCGTGGAAAGTGCAGCATCGTATTCGTCGCCCTGATGCCCTTCCATGATCACGCGGCTGAGTTTTTCCAGATCACTGTAGATATTTTCAATTTCATCCGCCAGTTGCTCTATTTTAGTTTCGAACAAATCCAGCAGCAGTTCATAGGCGTTGCCGTCAACCAGCGTCTGGTTGCGGGCACGCATACGGTAGAGACGAAATGCCGGTAATTCGCGCTCACGCAGGGTATACAGACGACCTTCGCGCACGGTAAATGCCACGGTGCTGTTGCCGGCATGATCTTCGGCATCTTCATAGTAAAAGAAGGAGTGAATGTGCAGGCCGTCTTCATCTTCAAAGAAACGTGCAGAAGCTTCGATGTCGTCCAGTTCAGGACGTGTCGCCAGGCTTTGCCCTAATTCACTTTGAACGCGCTCACGCTCCAGCTCGTCAGGTTCGACCAAATCCACCCACAATGAGGTTTTGAGATCGTCTGACTCGTCCAGCTCTAAACGGGATAAGCGGCTGTTTTCTAATTTAAAAGCACTCAGCATGTGCCCGTTCTCCCAAAAATGACAGAAAGTGGACAACGCGTTGAAGCACAGAAAATCACGGGGTGAGAATTGTCACCGGCGTAATTCAGACCAAATTCAGATCTGACTCACAGCGACAGAACGGGGGTCGCTGACAACCACTAAGGCCATCAGCAAAGAGGAGGGCCTTAGAAGTGGTACCTAATGAACAGGTTATTGAGCCAGTATCTACTGGGTGTGTCCAAGGCGAAGTTCCTCATTGATAATAGTGCGCGCATGTTACGCCGGGAATAAAAAGACTGTCAACCGCGAACAAATCTATTCTGGCAACATTTATGCATAAATTTCAGGCTGGCCTGATAACCTTACCGGCTTATCGGATGGTGCTTTTTTGGCTACACTCAATGCCCTGATCTCCCCTCACTTTTCAGATACCCAAAATGATTAAGCAGATAAACCAAGATACGTTATGCGACCTGATCACCAAGGCGGCGCATTCACCGCGACTGCGTCAAAATCTGAATATGCATCCGGCGCCTGAAGATGACGTTCAGCGTCTGGCCATCGCCATGGAACCCGGCACTTATGTGCGCATTCACCGCCATCCACACACCTGGGAAATGCTGACCGCCCTGCGTGGTCGCTTTCTGGTACTGATTTACGATAACAGCGGCGAAGTCACCGACCGCCTGTGGCTCGGCGCAGAAACCCGTCTGCTGGAAATCCCGGCCAATACCTGGCACAGCGTGCTATCTCTCGACGAAGGCGGCGTGATTTTTGAAGTGAAACACGGTGCGTATCAGCCAGTTCAGGAACAGGATTATCTGCCAGGCACCGCGCCGGAAGGCGAAGAAGGGGTCAAAGAAATGCTGGAATGGTATGCGAAAGCCGAAGTGGGTGAAACATTTAGCCTCTGACCTTTCGGCTCCTCCCCCTGCGAAGGGGGAGGATGGGAGGGGGTTTTACAGACAAAACAGGAGATTAAGCGCGCTTAAACGTTGGTTTTTGACCTTAATACCCCACCCCAACCCTCCCCTTCGCAGGGGAGGGAGTTAAAAATCAGACGGCTTCGAGGCGGGCGTAGGCGGCGACCAGCCACTTGATCCCTTCCCCCGGGAACGCCACCTGCAGACGGCTGTGTTCGCCGCTGCCTTCCATATTGACGATAGTACCTTCGCCGAATTTAGGATGCACAACGCGCTGGCCGAGTTTGAAGCCGGTGTCGCTGACGCTGGTTGGCGTGCCGACGCTGCGGTTGCTCATCGGGCGTGACACACTGGCGCGCATCCTGACTTCTTCGACACAATCTTCCGGCAGTTCGCCGACAAAACGTGACGGGCGATGAGACACTTCTTTGCCGTATAAACGGCGGGTTTCCGCGTAGGTCAGGGTCAATTTTTGCATAGCGCGGGTGACGCCGACATACGCCAGACGGCGTTCTTCTTCCAGACGTCCGCCTTCTTCCAGCGACATCTGGCTCGGGAACATGCCCTCTTCCATGCCGACGATAAACACCTGCGGGAACTCCAGCCCTTTCGCCGAGTGTAGTGTCATTAACTGCGTCGCATCCTGATTGGCATCCGCCTGCCCTTCGCCCGCTTCCAGCGCGGCATGGGACAGAAACGCCTGCAGCGGCATCAGATCTTCGTCTTCATCCTGATAGCTGAACTGGCGTGTTGCTGTCACCAGTTCCTCTAAGTTTTCGATTCGCGCCTGCCCTTTTTCGCCTTTTTCCTGCTCATACATGATGAACAGGCCGGAATCTTTAATCACCCGGTCAGTCTGCACGTGCAGCGGCATATCTGAGGTTTCATGCGCCAGTGCGTCAACCAGTTCGGTGAAGCGTTGCAGTGAAGATGCCGCACGACCTGCCAGCACTTTTTCCTGCAACAGCGCACGGGTGGCCTGCCACATGGTCATCTGACGATCACGTGCTGTCTGGCGCACCACATCCAGCGTGCGGTCGCCGATGCCGCGCGTCGGTGTGTTCACCACGCGCTCAAAAGCGGCATCGTCATTGCGGTTCGACATCAATCGCAGATACGCCAGCGCATCTTTGATTTCCTGACGGTCGAAGAACCGCTGACCGCCATAAATACGGTATGGCATCGCCATCTGCAATAAGGCTTCTTCCAGCACACGCGACTGGGCGTTGCTGCGGTAAAGAATGGCGCAATCTTTCAGCGCACCGCCGTTGTCCTGCCAGGTTTTGATGCGGTTAACCACAAAGCGCGATTCATCCAGTTCGTTGAACGCGCAATAGAGTGAAATCGGTTCGCCTTCGCCGTCCTCGGTCCACAGGTTTTTACCCATACGGCCATTGTTGTTTTCAATCAGTGAGTTGGCAGCTTTCAGGATGGTGCTGGTTGAACGGTAGTTCTGCTCCAGACGGATGGTTTGTGCATTCGGGAAATCTTTCAGGAAGCGCTGGATGTTTTCAACCTGCGCACCGCGCCAGCCGTAAATCGACTGGTCATCATCACCCACGATCATCACATTATTGTTGTCACCTGCCAGCAGGCGGATCCACGCGTACTGAATGCTGTTGGTGTCCTGGAATTCGTCCACCATCAGGTTGGTAAAACGTTCGCGGTAATGCTGCAAAATATGCGGCTTGTTCAGCCAGAGTTCGTGGGCGCGCAGCAACAGCTCGGCAAAATCCACCAGCCCGGCACGGTCACAAGCTTCCTGATAGGCCTGATAAATGCGTAACCAGGTCGCTTCAACGGGATTGTTGTAGGTTTCGACATGCTGCGGGCGCAGACCTTCGTCTTTTTTGCCGTTGATGTACCACATCGCCTGACGCGGGGGCCATTGTTTATCGTCGATGTTCAGGGCTTTGATCAGGCGTTTGATCAGACGTATCTGGTCATCACTGTCGAGGATCTGGAAATCCTGTGGCAAATTGGCGTCTAAATGGTGTGCACGCAGCAAACGGTGCGCGAGGCCGTGGAAGGTACCAATCCACATGCCGCCCTGACTGGTGCCGATCAGCTGGTCGATACGGTGGCGCATTTCTGCCGCCGCTTTATTGGTAAATGTGACGGCCATAATAGAATACGGCGAGCACTTTTCTACCGCCAGCAACCACGCTATGCGGTGAACCAGCACGCGGGTTTTGCCACTGCCTGCTCCGGCCAGCACCAACAGATTGCTGCGCGGCGCGGCCACGGCTTCACGTTGTTTTTCATTCAGGCTGTCGAGCAGGTCAGAAACGTCCATAGGCACYGTTTGTCAGATGAGAAAAGCACTCACGCGAAAATTATCGCCGCGAATGCATTTCCACTGTGAATTTATACAGAGTAATTTAAGAAGGGATTATAGCAATGCTGTCAGCGATGCCAACTGCGAAATCTCAATATGCGGTAACAGACGGGCATCGTTAATGTGCATCAGGTCGCCTTCGCGCAAATTAATCCAGCATGATTGCATCCCGCAACGCACCGCGCCCGCGACGTCTGTCGTCAGGTCATCGCCCACATGCAGAATGTTTTCCAGCGGGATATCCAGCTTCATCGACGTTTTTTTATACATGTCGGCGTAAGGTTTGGCACGGCCATGATCGCCCGCCCGCAACGTAAACTGGAAATATTGCGCCAGACCACAGGCGTGCGGATCGGCATTGCCGTTAGTGATAGCAACCAGCGGCCAGCGTTCGGCCAGCGCCGCCAGCGCGTCGTGATTTTCCTGCGGAACATAAATCCTGCTGCGCCACTTCGCGAAGGTTTCCATTGTGGCTTTGGTGCCCTGTTCAGCCTCACTGCGACTCAGACCCGCGCGGGTCATCGCCAGCAAAACCGCCTGACGGCGCCATTCGGTGACGTCGTGATAAATCTCCGCGTCCTGCGCCAGTAATTCTGCACGCATCAGGCGGACAGTATCCGGTGCCATATCCGTCAGCGCCGGATGGAAACCCTGCATGAATTTCAGCGTTTCGGTATCGGTACGGCGGATAACGTCGTAATTGTCATACAGCGTGTCGTCTAAATCGAAGGTGATCGCTTCAATGCGTTTCAGCGGACGATAGAACTTCATCAGGATTTTCCTCGTTTTGCGCGGGGATGCGCGGCGTCGTAAACCGTCGCCAAATGTTGAAAGTCGAGGTGGGTATAGATTTGGGTGGTGGACAGATTCGCGTGCCCCAGCAGTTCCTGTACCGCGCGTAGATCCCCGCTGGATTCCAGCACGTGCGTGGCAAAAGAATGTCGTAGTTTATGCGGATGAATATGGCTGTTAACGCCCTGTTTCACGCCCCATTCAGCAAACCGCTTTTGCACGTTACGCGCAGAAATACGGCTGCCTTTGCTCGACAAAAACATCGCGTCATCCTGCGGATTAAAATCAGCGCGGCGTTCCAGCCAGTGTTCGAGCCAGGTGACAGCCGTTCGCCCGATCGGCACTTTGCGCTCTTTGCTGCCTTTACCCAACACGCGCACTTCGCCGGAGGCCATATCGATATGTTTGCAGTCGATACCCACCAGTTCCGAAAGACGCAGCCCGCCGCCATACATCACTTCCAGCATCGCGCGGTCACGCACGGAAAGCGGATCATTGAGATCGATGTCCAGCAGTTTATTCACTTCATCGACATCAAGATTTTTTGGCAAATGCTTGGGTGAACGCGGCGTGGAAATGCCTTTGGCAGGATTGGCGCTTAATACGCCCTGACGCACCAGCCAGTCAAGAAAGCTGCGCAGCGAAGACATGCGCAGCGCCAGACTGGATGGCCCCAAACCGGCGCGTTTACTGCGCGCCAGTAACATGCGGACTTTTGGCGCATCGAGTTGCTGCCAGTTGGAAATACCGATCTCGCCGGAGATGGCGATCAGGGCTTCTAACTGGCGGCTGTAATTGGTGGTGGTAAGCGGGCTGAGCTGGCGTTCAACATGCAGGTAACGCAGAAACGCCTCGACTGCGGGATAGAGAGGCGATTCGGTGTGATTCATACGCGTTCGATCCAGCGTTCCAGCAGGCCAGGTAACATTTTTGCCAGTTGGTTGAGTAGCACCGTGCCCATTCCTGGCTGATAATGCTGGGGATCACGGCTGCTGAAAATCAGCACGCCCAGCTCACCCTGTTCGCCCATCAGCGACAGTGCGACGGAACCCACGGCTTTCGCCTGCGGCAATAACAGCAGTAATTCCGGACCGTTCAGGCCGCCGAGATAATGCGGCGTTTCACCCAGACGCTGGATGCGCATGGATTCAAACGCGCTGCGGCTCACCGCAAGATGAGTGAAATCTGATGGCGCGCCGATGCGCCAGCCTTCACTGAACAAGCGCACATTGGCGCCCGCCAGCCCCAGACTGCGTGCCCAGCGTTGCAGGCGGTTAAGCATATCCTGCAAACTGCTGGCCGCCGCAAGCGTGGCCTGAAGCTCGATCATCCGCCCGAACAACGCTTCGTTGACCGAAGCCTGCTCCATCAGCAAGGTAATTTCTTCTTCAAGCTGGGCAATCTGATGACGCTGACGTCCGAGTTGCCATTCAACCAGCGAAATACTGCCTTTCACCGGATGCGGTACGTGCATCTGCTCGACGCTGCGCGCATTGCGAATAAAGAAATCCGGGTTTTGCAGCAGATATTGCATCACGCTGTCATCGTCGAGAGCTATTACCGGTTCAATCTGGTCATCAAGATTGTTCATAGATGAATAAATCCGTCGTAAACATGAGTGGCAGGTCCGGTCATATAAAGCGGATGACCCGGCCCTTTCCAGCGAATGTCGAGGCTGCCTCCCGGCAGTTCCACCTGAACTTCTTCTGCGAGTAAACCTTGCTGAATGCCAACCGCCACAGCCGCGCAGGCACCACTTCCGCATGCCTGTGTTTCACCGGCACCGCGCTCGTACACGCGCAATTTTACGCTTTCCGGGCTGAGGATCTGCATGAAACCGACGTTCACACGCTCAGGAAAACGGTCATGACTTTCCAGCATCGGTCCGAGAACCTCGACTTCTGCTGTCAGCACATCATCCACCTGTAATACGCAATGCGGGTTTCCCATCGACACCACACCGCAAAATACTGTGCGCTCTTCTGCACGCAGAATATAGGTCTTTTCCGGTTTCGCTGCACGGAAAGGCACCTGTTGCGGCTCGAAAACCGGCTCGCCCATGTTGACCTGCACTTCTTCATCTTCGGTGACAGTCAGCACCATGCGGCCGGTCTGCGTGCTGACGCGGATATCACGTTTGTTTGTCAGACCTTTAATGCGGACAAAGCGGGCAAAACAGCGCGCACCATTACCACACTGCGCGACTTCACTGCCGTCCGCGTTAAAAATACGGTAATGAAAGTCTAATTCGGGATCGTAAGGAGGTTCCACCACCAGTAACTGGTCAAAACCTACGCCACGGTGACGGTCAGACAAACGACGGATCAACTCGGGAGAAAAATAGACATTTTGAGTGACGGCATCAACGACCATAAAATCGTTACCCAGGCCGTGCATTTTGGAGAACTGCATAACTGACTCCGTTTACCGCTGGTCAAATCCAGTCGCGATGATCCTTTAAGAAGAGGGTTCTGCCAGCATGGCACGAAACCCCCGACAATTTGCTGGTCAATCTCTGGAGTTCGTCGTGAGGCTTTCTGGTGATACCCCTTTTTCCTGCGACGAACCATCGTTCGCCGTACCCGGAACATTGCTGGTTTTTTGCGTGGCTGATTTTTCCGGCGGTGGGAAATACAACGGCCCTTTAAGTCCGCAACCGGAGAGAGAAAAGAGTATTGTCGCGGCCAGAGACCAGCGTAAAGCGTTTTTCATTTTATGAATGCCCGTAATTCATGCGACCAAGCTCTCTATAATCGCAGGTGGATCATGAAAAGCAACAGGAATCGACAAAACCCCCGGGCACATTTTCAGGGTTTAAAGCGCAGGAAAGCCGGATAATCTGCCACATGTCCGTGATACGGACACCTTTTCTAATGCAACTGGAATTGCTGCTTCAGCCGCGAAGGTTCGACGTCGCTTTCAGGCAAGGTGGCGCAGGCGGCAGAGAGGGCATTGCTGCGAAAAGGGATCACCTGAATCCGGTCATCGAGCGACACAATTTGATAGAACTGCGGCAGGTTGAAGTTAATAAAGCTTGAGCCGTAGGTAAACCGGTCATGGGAAGATGAGTAGAACCGGCTGACATCGCGCACCAGATCCTCTTTGCTGCCTTCGCAGTGGTGATAGACCTCAACACGGTTGGATTCATCAAGAATGTAGATATTAAAGCCGATGTCATCCGAACTGTCTTCGAAGAAGAACTGAATGATCCCTTCGCTGGCGTAGCCGTCAATCACAGCGGGGAGATGCGCCTGATCGGTCTGCAATTTCACCGACAAACCGTGCAGTTTGTTGTTGGAAATCGCGCCATAGAATTCGATCGCATTCTCCAGCTTTTGCACAGAAACGCTGAGACGTTCAAAGAACAGTCCCCAGGTTTGCCCGGCAACACGCACGGCTTTGAAGCGCCCGGGTTCGAGTCGTTTGCTCGACAGGCGAAGCTCAATACATTCCGACACCAGTTGCTGAATCCGCGTACGGATAAGGCCACGTAAATGCTGACTGTAGCAGAACACTTCTACCGATTCCGGCGGTGCAGCATCCTGATGCATTTTGCCCAGGATAGTTTTCAGCGCTTCAAGCACCGCCTGTTCACCGCTGAAATGCAGCGTACGCACTTCATTCCATGAGTTGCGATAGAGCAGGTCAATACTGCCGACCATGCATTGCTGATTCTGCCCGAAACTGAAAACATCCAGCTTACGGAAATCAAAATGCACCACCTGATTGCGGAAAGCTGCGGTCGGATCGTGTTCCAGATTAACGATAATCGCTAAGTGACGAATTTCGCACGGGCTGTACAACGCTTTTGGCGTCGGTGCCGCCAGGCGCAGCGGGAAGTTGTGCGAAACATCCGCCACCAGTTCGCGCAGTTTGGCGATATCACACAAGCTGCCGCTTTTAATATGCAGGCGTGTCGTGGACGTCAGTAGTCCGTTGAAATAGGCCCACGCCACCAGTTTATTCAGATAGCGGTTATATTCCAGCGGCTGGTGGCTGACGATAGATTCCATCGACGGCGACTGATTATACAGATACCAGCCGGTGCGGTTCGCACGGCCAATCGGCACATGAATAAAGGTTAAATCGCTTTCTGACAGATCAGGTGAAATCTGCGGATTCACCAGCGTGACTTTACCCGGCAGCGCTTCAAACGCGGCGTACAACTTACGGGTCAGCACGCCGATATCCTGCGGGCTGGCACTGACGCTTAAATTGTTGCGACGGGCAAAGCGGATCAGGTTGCGATAGCTTTGCATCATGGCATCGAGCAGTTCGTTATGCGCTTCGCGCACACGCTCGATTTTCCAGTTCGCCCGGTTATCCAGCATAGCCAGACGTTCTTCATCCCATCCCCATTCAGCCACCAGTTGACTGAGAATTTCACGACGCCAGCCAACCGATGCCCGTGCACGGGAGAGTTTTTCGCAGACTTTTAAATAGAAACAACGGCGGACTAAATCAAGGCGGGTGAAATCTTCAATCTGGGTGAGATAACGGGTCACGCGGTCGAGCATCATACAATAGGAATCAAGCCCGAAGCAGACGATCTCACCCTGATGCAGGCGTTGTTTAATATCCATCGCCAGCAATTGCGTTTTAGGGTATTCCCAGGAGTATGTTTCCAGCAGCAACGTTTTGAGCACCGCTTTATAAGGAGAATCGATACTTTTATACAACTGCCACAAACTCGCGCCGAAATACTCCTCCGCTGACAGCGTACTGAGGCCACCGAGATCGAGCCATTCGTTTGGCGTCAGTGCGCCCTGCGCATACAGCGAAAGCACATATTCGTCGTAATGCGCTTCTTCTTCACCCGGCACCATATTCCATAGAATACGCTTACCGGCCAGACGGACGGCGGTACGGTAGAACTCGTCGAGCAATAAGATGTGCTGTGTTGAACCACAGTCTTCACCACCCAGGCTGCCACTTTCATTGTGGCGGAAGCGGTTTTCGTCGATCAGGAAGAAGCTGACTTCTACGCCCAGCGAGGCCGCCCATTTTTCTAACAGGCTGCATTTTTGCTGTAAGCGGTTACGCTCTTCGTTATCGAGCCAGGACTGATGGCAGACCCAGATATCCAGATCAGAGCTTTGACTCTGGCCAATGGAAGAGGTGCTGCCCATGGAATACACGCCAGTGATAGGCAATTCACCTTTCACAAGAGGTTCGAGCGCGCTGCCCCATTTATCTTCAAGGTCAGTCAGGTAGGTTTGCTGGGATTCATCAGGCGTGAAAACACAGATACCATGCGGAACCTTACCTTCAAGGTATCCCGGCATCAGAGGGTGATGTTGATGTAAAAAGACAGGAAGCAGCTGGTAGACCTGTTGAAACGCAGGACCCATTGCTGCCAGTGCGCGATCTACTCGTAACTGATTGATCGCATCCAATCTTTGCTTCAATGTCTCGATGTAGAGGTACAAGACGTTTCGCCTGATTATGTGTCTGGAAAGAACCCCGTTCCAAATCCGTCATTTATCGTGATGCTTATGCTTTGAACAACCGCGATTGTGCAAATAGTTGACGAATAATTGCTGGAAACGTGATCAATTTAACACCTTGCTGTTTGACCGTAAAGAAAGTAACGCACCACAATTACTCTTCCGCTTCTCTGGATTTTACCGTCTGTTCCGAAACGGAACAAATCTCTTCAACACCCGTTAACCTTCTTTTACGAATGGCTTCTTACGCTGACAGCTTTCTATTGTCAGTGGTAGGATGGGCACAGAGACAGTTAAACGGTATCAAACATGTTAGACAAAATCATTCGAATTGCCACCCGCCAGAGCCCGCTGGCTTTGTGGCAGGCACAATATGTTCAAAGCCGGCTGATGGCCTGTCATCCCGGTTTGCAGGTGGAACTGGTTCCAATGGTGACCAAAGGCGATATCATTTTAGATACCCCGCTGGCCAAAGTGGGTGGCAAAGGTTTGTTCGTCAAAGAGCTTGAACTGGCGATGCTCGATGGCCGTGCGGATATCGCCGTGCATTCCATGAAAGACGTGCCGGTAGAGTTTCCGGAAGGCCTGGGACTGGTCACTATTTGTGAACGCGAAGACCCGCGCGATGCTTTCGTCTCCAATCAGTACGCCAGTCTGGCGGATTTGCCACAAGGCAGTATTGTCGGAACATCGAGCCTGCGCCGTCAGTGTCAGTTGCGTCAGAAACGTCCTGATCTGGTGATCCGTGATCTGCGCGGCAATGTGGGCACCCGCTTATCCAAACTCGATAACGGTGAATACGATGCCATTATTCTGGCTGTCGCTGGCCTGAAACGTCTGGGTCTGGAAAACCGCATCACTTACGCACTGACACCGGAAGAGTGTCTGCCCGCTGTAGGACAAGGTGCCGTCGGTATCGAATGCCGCCTTGACGATCAAACTACCCGCGACTTGCTGGCACCACTGGCGCACCGTGAAACCACGTTACGTGTGCAAGCTGAACGGGCAATGAATATGCGTCTTGAAGGGGGATGTCAGGTGCCAATCGGCAGCTATGCCGAGCTGGAAGGTGACGAGCTCTGGCTTCGTGCGTTGGTCGGCGCACCGGATGGCAGCCAGATGGTGTGTGGAGAACGTCGCGGTCCGGCCGCTAACGCGCACCGCATGGGTGTCGACCTGGCAGAAGAGCTGCTCGCCAACGGCGCGCGCGAAATCCTGCATGAGGTCTATCAGGGGAACGTGCCTAAATGACCATTCTGGTCACCCGCCCCTCTCCGGCAGGAGAAGCACTGGTTAGCCGGCTGCGCGCTCTGGGGCGGGTTGCCTTCCATTCCCCGCTGATTGATTTTGCACCGGGGAACCAGCTCGCATCGCTTCCGAACCTGCTATCCTCATTAAATCAGCAAGATCTGGTGTTCGTGCTCTCGCAACATGCCGTCAGTTACGCTGACCGGGCTTTGCGCCAGTCCGCCACAAACTGGCCGGACACCGTGAATTATTTTGCCATTGGTCGCACCACTGGCCTGATTTTCCACCGGGTCAGCAGCCTGCCGGTTCTCTATCCTCAGGATGGCGAAACCAGCGAGACACTATTGAATCTTCCGGCATTGCAACGCATACAGGGTAAAAAAGCGCTGATATTGCGCGGTAATGGCGGACGGGAGCTGTTAGCCGAAACGCTGACAGAACGCGGTGTCGATGTCACTTACTGCGAATGTTATCAGCGCAGCCCGGTTTACTACGATGCCAGTGAACAGAGTGCACTCTGGCAACGGGCCGGAGTTGATACGCTGGTCGTGACCAGCGGAGAAATGCTGCAACAGTTGTACCAGTTAGTTCCTGATTACTACCGAAATTCATGGTTACTGCGCTGTAATCTGGTGGTGGTCAGTGAACGTTTGGCAGCCCTTGCACGCCAGCTTGGCTGGAGCGCAATTCGGGTTGCTGAGAATGCAGACAATGATGCGCTGATCCGCGCATTACAACTACCTGACTAAGGGATGTGCCAAAATGACGGAACAAAAAAACCCTTCCGCGCCGGATGAGAATGTTGTTGTCTCCCCAGCGGTTGAGAGCCCCCAGCCAGACGCTTCCGACCTGGACAAGACGCTGAAAACGTTGCAGAAAAAGCAACGCACCGCGCCGGTACTGGGTGCTATCGCAATTGTATTGGTGATCGCGCTTGGCGCCGGTCTCTATTATCACGGCCACCAGCAGTCGCTGGCGCAGGTTGCCTCAGATGAAGCGCTTTCTGAACAACTCGATGCGCTGCAAAAAACCCAGCAGCAGGACAAACAACAAATCGCTGATCTGCTCGCTCAGCAGCAAAAAACCCGGCAAGAGGCCGATCGTCAGCAGGCTTCGTTTGGTCGTCAGCTAAATGAGCTACAAGACAAAGTCGCCAGCATTTCCGGCAGCGATGCCAAAACCTGGTTACTGGCGCAGGCCGATTATCTGGTGAAACTCGCTGGCCGCAAATTGTGGAGCGATCAGGATGTCACCACCGCTGCCGCACTGCTGAAAAGCGCAGATGCCAGCCTGGCCGACATGAACGATCCGAGCCTGATTGACGTGCGCCGTGCGCTGAACGAAGACGTGGGCAGCCTTTCTGCCGTTGCGCAGGTCGATTTCGACGGCATCATTCTCAAGCTGAATCAGCTATCGAATCAGGTGGATAACCTGCGTCTGGCCGACAATGATACTGACGATTCCCCGATGGACAATGACATTTCCAGCTTGTCCAGCTCTCTGACCGAATGGCGTCAGAACCTGACCAAAAGCTGGCACAACTTTATGGATGACTTCATCACCATTCGCCGCCGTGATAGCAGCGCAGAACCGCTCCTGGCACCGAATCAGGATGTGTACCTGCGCGAGAATATTCGCTCGCGTCTGCTGATTGCCGCACAAGCCGTTCCGCGTCATCAGGATGAAGTCTACAAACAGTCGCTGGAAAGCGTCTCAACCTGGGTTCGCGCCTACTTTGATACGTCCGATCCTTCGACCAAAGCGTTTCTTGAAGAACTGGACAATCTCAGCCAGCAATCTGTTTCGATGGACGTGCCGGAGGAGCTGAAAAGCCAGCCGATGCTGGAAAAACTGATGCAGACCCGCGTGCGTAACCTGCTTCAGCAGCCCGCCGCCGCCACGCAGGGGGAATAACACATGTTACGAGTTTTCGTGTTGTTCCTGATTGTGTTTGCCGGGATTATTGTCGGCCCGATTCTGGCCGGCCATCAGGGCTATGTCCTGATCCAAACCGACAATTACAATATTGAAACCAGCGTCACCGGTTTAGTCATCATGCTGATCGTGCTGATTGTGGTGCTGTTCTTGATTGAATGGATCCTGCGCCGCGTTCTGCGTACCGGTGCCCGCACCCGCGGCTGGTTTGCCGGACGCAAAAGCTCTAAAGCGCGTAAGCAAACTCACGCAGCTATGCTCAAGCTGGCGGAAGGCGATCATCGTCAGATGGAGAAATTGCTGGCGCGCAATGCTGATCACGCCGAACAGCCGGTGGTGAACTATTTACTGGCAGCGGAAGCGGCGCAGCAGCGCGGCGACGATATCCGCACCAATCAGTATCTGGAGCGGGCGGCAGAAATCGCGGATATCGACCAGATGCCGGTCGATATCACCCGCGTACGTATCCAGCTGGCCAGAGGTGAAGTTCACGCAGCACGCCATGGCGTTGACCGTTTGCTGGGTCAGTCGCCACGTCATCCGGAAGTTTTACGTCTGGCAGAGCAGGCTTATCTTCTGACCGGCGCTTACGGTTCACTGCTGGAGATTTTACCGTCGATGGCGAAAGCCGATATTCATACCGACGATGAAATCCGTGTGCTTCAGGAGCAGGCTTATATCGGCATGATGAATCAGCTGATGGCTGAAGAAGGCAGCGAAGGCCTGAAGCGCTGGTGGAAAGATCAGAGCCGTAAAACCCGTCATGAAGTGGCCCTGCAGGTCGCAATGGCAACGCATCTGATTGAATGCAACGATCAGGATCTGGCACAGGAAGTGATCCTCGACGGGCTGAAACGCCAGTACGACGATCGGCTGGTCGCGCTGATGCCGAAGCTGCGTTCGGGTAATCCTGAGCAACTGGAAAAAACACTGCGTCAGTTGATCAAACAGAATGGCACAACGCCGCTGCTGAGCAGCACGCTAGGTCAGTTGCTGATGAAACACGGTGAATGGCAACAGGCGAGCGAAGCCTTCCGTGAGGCGCTGAAACAGCGTCCTGACGCGTATGATTACGCCTGGCTGGCTGATGCGCTGGACAAGCTGCATAAACCGGCAGAAGCAGCGGAGATGCGCCGTGAAGGGCTGATGCTAACCCTGAATAATTCGCAGCAACAGTAATAACCTTGCTGTCTGTAAAAGGCTCCTTCGGGAGCCTTTTTTATGTCGGTCGTAAATTTCAGACAAAAAAAACACTTGTCTGGAAGACAAGTGTCTAAAAACAATCAGGTCTAGGACAACAGATTTAGTGCCTCACTCAACGTTTTGCCTTCTGGATGATAGCGCTTGCGCGTTATCGGTCAGGGTGACAATAGGCACTGTAAATTGGCTCTGCATCATTCCCAGGTTTATGAAGCCGGAGCAAACATAATAGGTGGAATGAGCATCTACGGCGGGAATATTGCAGGACGCGTGCCAATATGGCAAGAGTCCGTTTAAAATTTTTTATTTAACTGATAATTAACAGCTTTATTTTCACTAACCCTCAGCAGTCAATTTTTGGAAAGCCAGAGACTTCCCGTTAAACCGCCATTCTGTCGCCAGTGAGCGACGTGTGAATGTCAGCTTATGTGAAGCTTTATTTATCAATAAGATAAGTGTCTCCTGCAAGAGACAGGCATACAGCGGAATGTCGCAGATAAACAACAGGGTGAGTTGAGAAACTCCAGACGAAAAAAAACCTGCTTTAAAAAAGCAGGTTTCTTCGAATGTGGTCGGCGAGAGAGGATTCGAACCTCCGACCCACTGGTCCCAAACCAGTTGCGCTACCAAGCTGCGCTACTCGCCGATGTCGTGCATCTTACTACTTTCTGACGCTAACTGCATCATTTAAATGTATTTTGTGTGTGGTGCGAAGGGAGGGACTCGAACCCTCACATCCGAAGGACACTAACACCTGAAGCTAGCGCGTCTACCAATTCCGCCACCATCGCATGTCACAATCACAAAATCATTTTTAGAGTGGGGTGGCTAATGGGACTCGAACCCACGACAACTGGAATCACAATCCAGGGCTCTACCAACTGAGCTATAGCCACCATATCTCTAACTAACGTGAATTGTCTGACTTCAACATTCCACCGCAACTCTAGCGCATACTAAATGGTGCGCCCGACAGGATTCGAACCTGAGACCTCTGCCTCCGGAGGGCAGCGCTCTATCCAGCTGAGCTACGGGCGCTTAGCGCCGTTGCGGGTGGGGATACTACGGTTTTAACGCTTGGCTGTCTAGTGCTTTTTATCAGAAATATTGCGTTTGATTACGCTTTATCCAATACGCAGTAAAAGTAAGCATCTTGCCTTCCCCACCCGTGACTTACGACGTTATTTTGCTTTTTCTGCCGTCAGCGCAGCGCGCTTATGCATGCCGAGACCGAAGTATATCAGCGAGACTGCCGCGATAAAAATACCGCCGACCAGTAAAGAAACCCGCGTATCCGGATTAATCGCCATACCGACCAGCACACATGCCAGGAAAATCAGCGTCAGGTAGTTGGTATAAGGGAAGAGAACCGATTTAAACGGATGGTTTTTCAGTTTCTCTTTATGTGCATCACGGAAACGTAACTGGCTGATCAGCACCACAAACCACGGCACCATGCCCGGCAGTACGCTGGCACTGTAGACATACACGAACACTTTCTCAGGATTCGGGATGATGTAGTTCAGGCACGAACCGACCAGCAGACACAAAATGGTGATGGCAATACCGTAAACCGGCACACCACTTTTCGAGACATTGCTCAGAAACGCAGGCAACTGCCGATTCTTCGACAGTGCATAAAGCATACGTCCGCAGCTGTACATACCGCTGTTACAGCCGGACAACGCCGCCGTCAGCACCACAAAGTTGATAATGCCAGCCGCCGAAGCAATGCCAATCTTCGCGAATGTCAGGACAAACGGGCTGCCGTGTGTGCCCATTTCGTTCCATGGGAAAATGGTGATGATGACGAAAATCGCACCGACGTAGAAAATCAGGATACGCCACAGGATATTGTTGATAGCGCGTTTGAGCGTAACCTGCGGATTCTTCGCTTCACCGGCGGTAATCCCCACCAGTTCCACGCCCTGATAGGACGCCACAACGATACACAGCGCAAACAGGAAACCTTTCCAGCCGCCTGCGAAGAAACCACCGTGCGCGGTCAGATTGGCAAAACCGACAGCTTCGCCGTGATTGCCAAAGCCGAAGAAGATTACCGCCAGCCCCACCACGATCATCACAATGATGGTAGTGATTTTGATCAGCGCAAACCAGAACTCCATTTCGCCATACAGTTTAACGGCGGCAAGGTTCGCGGCGGCTACAATCGCCACAGCCATCAGCGCGGGGATCCACTGTGGTAAATCCGGGAACCAGTATTGGGCGTATACTCCGATAGCGGTGATTTCAGAAATCCCCACTGCTATCCACATAAACCAGTAACTCCATGCGGTCAGGTAGCCGTAATATGGCCCAAGATATTTATGGGCGTAGACGGCGAACGAACCGGCAACGGGCTCCAGGTGCAGCATCTCGCCCATCGAGCGCATGATAAAGAAGACGAACACGCCCGCCAGAATATAGGCCAGCAATACTGACGGCCCGGCCCATTTCAGGGTACTGGCCGCGCCCATAAATAATCCAACCCCGATGGTGCCGCCGAGCGCTATCAGCTCAATATGTCTCGCTTCAAGCCCCCGGTGTAGCCCACCCTTTTCCTCTTGATTCGCCATAGTTCCTCAGTTTCTCTTTAATTGTGTTTGCCTTCCGGAATGACCGAAATGTTATTTTTATTTGTGATGATGCCCATATAGGGCGGAAAAACGGCGCTATGGTTCCGCATTTCAGCATGAGTTGCAAATCACAATTGAGAAAGATCCGCACGGGTAGACATGTCAGGGTGAAAACGACAGTAAACGATGGAGTGAAATGAGAGGTAAAACGCCGCGCTGAAGATCAGCCACGGCGCAAGTATTACAGACGACCGGTGTAGTAATAACGGATAAATTTAAGCAGTTTGAGCTGACGACGTAAACGGCTCGGCTGTAAAATCAACCGGTAGAGCCATTCCAGCCCCAGATTTTGCCAGATTTTAGGCGCACGTTTAACATGTCCGGTAAAGACGTCATAGGTTCCGCCGATGCCCATATAAAGCGCATCAGGATGCACAAGGCGGCAATCGCGCATCAGGATTTCCTGTTTTGGTGAACCCATTGCCACGGTCACGATAGCCGCGCCGCTGCTTTTCACCCTTTCGAACAATGCCTCGCGCTGTTCCGGCACAAAATAACCATTCTGGCTACCGACAATATTGACGTTCCACTTGGCGCGCAGCTTTTCTTCTGTCTGCGCCAGTACTTCCGGCTTACCGCCTATCAGAAAGACCGGTGTTCCTTCACGGCCTGCTCGCTCCATCAGCCCTTCCCAAAGGTCAGCACCCGCGATACGCGAGACGTGTGACTGCGGGTATTTACGCCGTATAGCCCGCACAATGCTGATCCCGTCAGGGTACTTAAATTCCGCGTGCTCGATCAGCGTACGCATTTCAGGATTGCTTTCGACCGTCAGCACTTTCTCTGCATTTATCGCCACCAGCGAACCGTTTTTCACCTGATGACCGGCAAAAAGATAATCGAGAAAATGCGCCATATTGCGAAAGCCCCAAAGGCGGATCCCACGGATGTCGTATTGCGGGATTTTATTCTCCAAATTCATCCATCTTCCTTACTGCCAAAGGCTCCATGAGGTTTTTCCTGACCGGCATTTTGGCACGTATCAGCCCGGCAGCGTCAAACATCCAGTACAACAGTTTTGCGACAATCAGGCAGGCGCCGAATACGACACAGAAAAACACCACCCGCGAGAAAAAGGAATCCACGCCTTCGCGGGCAAGTACGATCATATTGAACACAGCACCAAAGCAAAAACTTTGCAAAATGGCGGCCTTATAAATGTTGGTGTCGGCTTTGCCTTTTTCATAAAGCCAGTCGAACCATTTAATGATCATGCCCACAGCCACTGCGCCAAGCGGGATAAACCAAACTCCGCCCATCACAACCAGTGAGCCAATTAGCGTCGGCGAAATGGCCAGACCGGAATGGTTGTCGAGCACATCCCAGGTGAAATAGTTGGCCGTGTTGAGCACTACGCCCGGACGGTCATGCCACAGCCAGCCGGGGATAAAGACGTAGAAATCACGGACAATAGGCGCCAGCCCCTGAAAACTGATTTTGTCGTAATTTTGCAGCAACAGCCCCAGATTTTCCCATGGCGAGAACGTATCACGCGTCAGATAAAGGAACGTGTAAATCGCCTCAGGGCCGCTGACATTCAATCCGTAGCGTTTAAGTGCCAGCCAGAACATACCAACGATACCCAGTACGCCTGCCGCCGCCAGCATCCACAAACTAATCCAGCCGCGTACAATGCCGATAAACAAAAACAGTGCGAACGCGATGATAATATTCGCGCGCGTCCCGCCGACGATGATGTACGTCAGCAGGCCAAATGCGACGGTACTCACCAGGAAAAACAGCCAGCGCTGCGGATTGGGTTTGAGGAAGAACACCACCAGCATCGCCGGCAGGAAGAAATAGAAGAAGCGTTTAAGCGCAACTCCGGACACATCACTGGAAAAAATCTGGCTGTACGACTTGAGCTTAAACAGCAAAAAGCCGTTATGCGCAAAGAAAATAGAAACCGTCACCACCGCAATCAGCGCCAGCAACATCCAGGTGAGATGGGTTTCGACACGGTTCATCGTAAACAGCGGGCGGGACGGGCCTTCATGTTTCGCCCTGAGCCGCGTTTTATAGCTGACATAATAAATACCGTAAAAACAGGTTGCGGCCAGCATCGCCTGTAACAGGTTTTCAACCGGTACGACGTTGACATCGAACTGGAAAACCAGCAGACAGGTCAGCGGAAAACCAAAATAAAATGTCAGCAGATACAACAGCGAAAACAGGACGTTGAAGTTAAAACGTACGCGGCGGAATTCTTTATAAGTCAGCGTCAGAATGAACAACAGCGAGAACGCATAAACGACAGACAGGCCGCCAAGCTGTGCCATTGTCATGATGTTTCTCCTGCCGCCAGCAGTAATGCCTGTTGCCAGCCCGCGATGTAATTCGGGTTGAAGAAGGCGATATTCTCCCGATCCGTGTTCAGCAACTGACGGCGCGCTTCGGCCACGGTTCTGGCATCCAGCGCATCACCATAAAACAGTACCGGCAGATTTTGCTCCGCCAAATCCTGCCAGAACGGGTTCTGACGGCTGACCACAAACGGCACGCCGAACTGAATCAGCAAACACTGCGTCCCGATACCCTGCTGGCGGTCGAAAATAAAATACCCCAGCGAGCAACGGCGCAGCACATCAAGATAATCAGCAAAAGGCATCGAGCCAGTCATCACTTCAATGTTTTCGGGCGCAAACAGTTTCAACGCTTCACTGTGAACCTGGTCGATGTACGCATGATTATTGGCCGGATACCCCATCGGGATAATCACCCGGATATCCGCACCAAACTGCTGATGCAACGAACGCAGCGCTTCAATATGTCGGTTAGTGCGGTCACCGGAATTGCCGACCAGCACCGTCATCGGCCCTGTCGGTTCAGGCTGACCGGCTGGAAGCGTCAGTGACGGATCCATGCGCGTCGGAAAATACAGTAATGAGGACGGTACACGCGGATGTCGCGGATGGAAATAAATCAGATCGCCGCGGGTAGCGAAAACATGGCCGATACGTCCCTGTGCCAGACGACGCATCAGATAGAACAGACGGAATTTCAGACCACCTGCCGATTCATAAAGATCGGCACCCCAGATGTGCCAGCTGGCCTGTTGCGACTTAATTTTGCCGGTCAGCAGCGCCAGCCAGAGCGTCGGGTTGAACTGACCATGGAAGAAGAAGTGATGTGTGCGATCCTGGGCGCGGGAAATAACCGCATCGGCCAGCGATTTTTTGTCCGGATAAACACGAATATCCAGACGAGTGAATTCAGCAAATGCTGATGCATCCGCTGCCGCCACCATAAAATGATAAATCAGCTTTTCAGGCGCACATTCGGCCAGAACATCATTAAAAAAGCGCAGCACGGTGACATTATGGTGGGGAATGTCAGATCCCAAAACGTGAATCAGCGTTGTCATGCTCGTCTACGATAAATAACAAATACGGTACAGCACAGGGCGAAATAAACGACATACGTCGCCATATACGCTTGCGCGGCGCCAAGAGAACCCCGTATCGGGATCAACCAATGTGAAAAACCCGTCAGTAACGCAAACTGGCTGATTTCAGTCAGCACGTAAAAGCGCAGAGACGCTCTCGCAATCACCAGATAGCCAAAAACATACGAGCCGACTTTCAGTACGTCACCGACTAACTGCCAGGCAAACAAATCGCGCATTGCGATAAATTGTGTTGAAAACAGCAACCAGATGGCGAAGTCGCGCAGCAGCCAGACAGTAAAACTGACGGCCGCCACGGCGGGCAGAACAAATTTTAGCGACTTAACGATTTCACGCGAGACATCGCGTTTGTCAGTCATGCGCGATAACGTCGGCAATAAATACACGCTGAAAGAAGCGGTGATAAACTGCAAATAGGCATCAGAAATACTGCTGACGCCCTGCCAGATCCCCACATCCTTCCAGCTGTAATGCTCCGCCAGCAGATTTCGCATCATCACATACGCCACGGGCAACGTAACAGACGTGATCAGCGCCATCAGGGTAAATTTCCCCAAATGGCTGGCGATAAAGCGATCCCAACCCGGTTTTAAGTAGGCCAGCGGAAAGGTTTTTCGTCGCCACACCATGCCACCCGCAGGGAGTATTACCAGTGCAGGCACCAGCGCCAGCCCGGCCAGCGCGCCTTCATAGCCACCCAGTTTGAAACACAACAGATAGGCCAGTAAACCAATCAGACTGCCGCCAATCACGGCCAGCGCATTACCCATCGCATCACGATAACCTTTCAGGATGGCCTGAAAGTAGTTGGCGTAAGCAATGCCCATCTGGATAAAGGCCACGGCCCGGACAACGGCCTGATAGCGATCGTGCCCGAACAACCCGACACTGATGGGCCCGGCGGCCAGCAAAAAGATGGTGGCCAGCAGCGTCGAGAAACCCAAAATCAGCGAAGACGACGTGCCGAGTACGGCTTTAAGCCGCTCAGGATCCTGATGATATTCGGCAACGTATTTGGTTATACCATTGAAAATACCTGCACCGGACAGAACGCCAAGTACGGTTACGAGCTGGCGGAAATTGCCTGCCTGCCCCACGCCTTCAGGGCCGAAGGTTACGGCCAGCAATTTCACCACCAGCAACCCGGCACCAATTTTAATCAGCGTAGAACCGGCGGTCCAGACTGATGCTTTTGCCAGCGACATATCAGGCGAAATATTGCAGCATGGCCGCAATCACGACGCGCTGCGTGTCATCGGTCATGTTGTAAAACAACGGTAAACGCACCAGCCGCTCACTCTCTTTTGTCGTGAAACGATCGACACCCGCGAAACGACCAAAATTTTCGCCCGCCGGACAAGCATGCAGCGGGATGTAATGGAATACAGTCAGGATATCCGCCGCTTTCATGTGACGAATAAAGGCATCACGGTCTTCGATATCATTCAGGCGGACATAGAACATGTGGGCGTTTTGCACGCAATCCTGCGGAACTGAAGGCAGCTGAACGCGGCCTGCATCGGCCAGATCCTGCAACGCTTCGTAATACTGATTCCAGATTGCCAGACGGCGCTGATTAATCTTTTCAGCCGCATCCAGATTTCCCCACAGATACGCAGCCTGCAAATCGGACATCAGATAGCTGGAACCAATGTCGCGCCAGGTGTATTTATCCACCTGACCGCGGAAGAACTGGCTGCGGTTGGTGCCTTTTTCACGAATGATTTCAGCACGATCAATCAGGGCCGGATCATTAATCAGCGTGGCACCGCCTTCGCCGCCCGCCGTGTAATTCTTGGTTTCATGGAAACTGAAGCAACCGATATGGCCGATAGTGCCCAGCGCTTTGCCTTTGTAGGTCGACATCACGCCCTGCGCGGCATCTTCCACCACAAACAGATGATGTTTTTCGGCGAGCGCCATAATGGTGTCCATTTCACAGGCCACGCCCGCGTAATGCACCGGGACAATCACTTTCGTTTTCTCCGTGATAGCCGCTTCAATCAGGGTTTCATTAATATTCATGGTATCCGGGCGGACATCCACAAATACAATCTTCGCACCGCGCAAAACGAACGCATTGGCCGTCGAAACAAACGTGAAGCTCGGCATAATCACTTCGTCGCCGGGCTGAATATCCAGCAGCAACGCGGCCATTTCCAGCGAGGCCGTACAGGACGGCGTGAGCAAAACTTTCGGACAGTTGAAACTCTGTTCAAACCATTTCTGGCAGCGCAGGGTAAACCCGCCGTCACCGCACAGTTTGCCGCTGTTCATCGCCTCGCGCATGAAATCAATTTCAGTACCCGCAATCGGTGGCGCATTAAAAGGGATCATCGTTTCACCTGTACAACCAGTACGCCGTGCGGATAACTTTGCCACCGCTGGCGAGATAAAGATTTAAGGCCGCGATATTGCCGGTTTGCGTGGCCACATACATTCGCGACACGCCCTGTTCAGCACACCATTTTTTCGCAGCCGCCATTAACTTTTTGCCCGCTCCCTGCCCCTGATATTCAGGTCTGACAGCCAGCAGGCCAATTCTTGCTTCGTCTTGCGAAATACGACGCAAGGTGACAAAACCCAGCGCATTGCCCTGCTCGTCATCGGCCCAAAGACAAAGATGGTCGAACGTACCCAGCACCGCCTTTTCCGACCACATCGCATAGAAACGGGCGCTGTCATCAGGCTGATACCAGGGCGCGCGAAAACGGCTGAGATGAAAAGCCTGACGGGCAATCGCGGTCACATCCGCAATATTGTCCGGTACCGCCAGACGCCCGGCCGTCAGCGCATTATCTTGCGTCGTCACCGCGACACAAATGTCCGTTTCACCTTCTGCCAGCCGGAAACCCAGCGCAGAAAGTGCGTCCAGCGTGTGCGTTTGTGACGCATCCACTTTCGACTGCACCAGCGCATATTGTTCCAGCCTCTGCGGCGTGATTTCACCGGCAGAGGCCTCTGGCGTCAGACGCGCACTGTTGAGCTGGAAGAAATCACTCTCCCATTCGAGCGGGGCGATATTGCCGTGCAAAGGCAGGTTTATCGCCATACGCCTTTGGTATCCACAATCCATGACTGCCGGACCTGATCAGCAGGGATCGCTTTGAACGGCTTGTGATCGACTAACATCACCAGCAGATCGGCTTCTTCCAGCGCGCGATCAAGGGGATGTAACGTCACTTTGTCCGCCAGAGAAGCAGGAAGCTGATGCACATTAGGCTCAACCGCCCAGGTTTCTCCGGCGTGCCAGTCGGCAATCAGGTGCGTCACTTCCACTGCCGGGCTTTCACGGAGATCGTCAATATTCGGTTTAAACGCCAGACCAAAGCAGGCGATTTTGATGTCGGCTGCACGTTTGCCCGTGGTAGTCAGGCAATCTGCCAGTGCCGCTTTCACGCGCTCCACCACCCAGTGCGGTTTGCTGTCGTTCACTTCACGCGCCGTGCGGATAATTCTTGCCAGCTCAGGGTTTTGCGCAACAATGAACCACGGATCAACCGCAATACAATGCCCGCCCACACCCGGCCCCGGCTGCAAAATATTTACCCGCGGATGGCGGTTCGCCAGGCTGATCAGTTCCCAGACGTTAATGCCCTGCGCATCGCAAATCAGCGACAATTCGTTAGCAAAGGCAATGTTTACGTCACGGAAACTGTTTTCCGTCAGCTTGCACATTTCGGCAGTGCGGGAGTGGGTAATAACACATTCGCCTTCGAGAAAAATGTTATACAAATCGCTGGCACGCCGTGAACAAACTGATGTCATGCCACCAATCACGCGGTCATTTTTAATCAGTTCAACCATCACCTGCCCTGGCAACACGCGCTCCGGGCAATAGGCAATATTGATATCGGATTGCTCACCGGCCTGCTGAGGGAAGCTCAGGTCAGGGCGGACTTCTGCCAGCCAGGCGGCCATTTGCTCTGTCGCACCCACTGGTGACGTGGATTCCAGAATGATCAGATCGCCTTTTTTCAGAACCGGCGCCAGAGAACGTGCCGCAGATTCGACGAATTTCATATCCGGTAAATGATCGCCCTTAAATGGCGTCGGGACAGCGATCAGGAAAGCATCCGCAGGTTCAGGCTGAGTCACTGCCCGCAAAAATCCCGCATCAACCGCCTGTCTGACCAGAAGGTCGAGATCGGGTTCAACAATGTGGATCGCACCGCGGTTAATCGTCTCCACGGCATGCTGATTGATATCAACACCCACCACCTTTTTCTGGCGTGAGGCAAAAGCGGCGGCGGTTGGCAGACCGATGTAGCCCAGTCCGATAACAGAGATAGTGTTAAAACTCATTGTGATACCCAATGATTTTTCAATGCGTCAAGAATGTGGCGGCAGGCATGCCCGTCGCCGTAAGGATTGTGCGCCCGGCTCATGCTGTTGTATTCGTTTTCATCGTTCAGCAGACGGTTCACTTCCTCGACTATTTTAGCGGGATTTGTACCCACCAGCCGGACTGTTCCGGCATCAACCGCTTCCGGACGTTCTGTGGTTTCACGCATCACCAGCACGGGCTTGCCCAGTGAAGGCGCTTCTTCCTGCACGCCGCCGGAGTCGGTCAGGATCAGATAGGCTTTATCCATCAGATAAACGAACGGCAGATAATCCTGAGGATCAATCAGCACGATATTGTCGATGCTTTGCAGAATGCGGTTCACCGGCTCGCTGACATTGGGGTTGAGATGCACCGGATAAACAATTTGTACATCAGGGTGCTTGCACGCAATTTCCGCCAGGGCCGAGCAAATCCGCTCAAAGCCTTCGCCAAAACTTTCACGGCGGTGGCCCGTCACTAAAATCAGCTTTTTGTTCACATCAAGAAATGGATAGTTATCAGCCAGTTGTTGGGCCAGCGAGGCATCGCTGTTAAAGCGGTCGCGAACCCAGAGCAGTGCATCAATCACCGTATTTCCAGTGACAAAAATATTCTCTCCGGCAATATTTTCCCGCTGCAAATTGGCACTGGCATTCTCGGTGGGCGCAAAGTGCCATTTCGCCAGATGACCTGTTAACAGGCGATTGCCTTCTTCCGGCCACGGAGAAGACAGATCTCCGGTACGCAGGCCTGCTTCAACATGCCCGACGGGGATCTGGTGATAAAACGCCGCAAGGCTGGCGGATAACGTCGTGGTGGTATCACCGTGAACCAGCACAATGTCAGGCCTGAACTCATCCAGAACAGGCTTAAGCCCGGTCAGGATCCGGCTGGTAATTTCTGTCAGACCCTGCCCTGGTTTCATGATGTTGAGATCATAATCCGGAGTAATTTCAAAGAGGCGCAATACTTGATCGAGCATTTCACGGTGTTGAGCCGTAACACAAACTTTAGATTCAAAAGCCGCATCCTGCGACAAAGCAAGCACCAGCGGGGCCATTTTGATAGCCTCCGGACGAGTGCCGAAAATCGTCAACACTTTCACAATGTGTTTCTCTTATTTTTACGGCGAGTCAGGGCAACACCAGCCCCGATTAAACCACCGACAATGCCCCACATAATCATCAGTAATGCCCGGCGCGGGCTGTCACGTTTTACAGGTTCTTCAGGCGTTCTCAAATAACGATAAGTCTGGAATTTTGCCGTAAGCGTTGGCCCGACGTTCAGGGTCGACAGCATCGCACGGTTCTGATCGTAGTCCAGATCATACCCCGGACCGGATGCTTGCAGTAATTCAAGACGGGCCTTGAGCATGGGCACACCCAGCAGGAACATATCGGAATCCGGTAATTCTTCAGCGGGGGTGTCAGTCACACTTTTATGAATGTTTTGCTGCTGAGCAATCTTCAGTGCCTGCTCAGTATTATGCGTGGTGCGCTTGAAAATAGTCTGAGCAACTTCTTCCTGACGTTTGACCTGCGCTTTCATTGACTGCGTTCGTGCCGCCCACGCACCTTCCAGTTCATCATACAGATGCTGTGCAGCACGCTGGCTGGCAAAATCGACATACTGGCGTAAAAGCTTATTAGCATCAGCGGCGTTTTCCGCAGTGAGTTTCACAATATCGTTCGGCACTTTCGGTACATCACGGGCAGTAAACTGAATGTCATTGATCATTTCATCCAGCACAACGGCATCAGCACGCGCATCATTTTCCTGACGTTGCTTGTAATAAGGGCTATGCAGCCAGAAATCCCGGCGGGTGTCATAAGCCGCGAGTTGCATGACAAACTCGTTGTAGGCTTCATCAGAAATGGGTGGCCTGCTGGCGTCTGACTGCGGCGCGTTATGCACATCCAAATTGCGCAGAAACTGTGCCTGCGAGAAATAGGACGAAAGATTATTTACGGTAGGTCGATCCGTGATCGCCGTGGAACTCCATTCCTGTTTCATCAGGTAAGACGAACCCAGGGCGATTAAGGCAAAGAGTACCGCCAGACCTGCAATCCAGAATTTTCCGTTCCATAAAGTGCAGCACAACCCACGGATATCAAGCTCGTTCTCGATGGCGTGTTCGTTCTGGTTTCTCATCATTTCTGGTTTATCCACAGCCAGTATGCCCTTGCTTAAAAGAGTGATTATTGATTAGAGGAACGGCGCAAACGTCTTTTAACCCGTTTAATAAACCGCGCCACGCGCCAGGCGTGCTTGATGCAAATGCCGTACACCAGGAAGGCAACGAAGAATAAAGCCAGCATTATCCATTCGGGAACAAAACTCAGATGTTCGCCCACCACGCCAATCCCCGCCAGAATGGCGGCAGCGACGGTAATTAAGACGAAAGCCTGGCGAGAAGTAAAACCTGCACGCATGATCAAATGATGAATGTGCTGACGATCCGCTGAGAACGGGCTCATTCCTTTGCGAAGGCGTCGGTACATGATGGCAACCATGTCCATCAGGGGAATAGCGATAAGCCAAAGTGCCGTCACCGGATTCATCGGATGAGATTCACCTTGCGTACTTTGCAGGAGGATCCAGATGACAGTAAACCCTATCAGCGTGCTGCCAGCGTCACCCATAAAGACTTTGTAACGGGGCCCTAAAACACCCAGATTGAGTAAAATATAGGGGATGATCGCGGCAATCATCGCGAAGCACCAGAACGCGAGTTCCATGTGTCCGCTGTCGTACATGATAATGCCTAACGAACCAAAGCTGACACAAGACAAGCCACCCAGTAAGCCATCAATACCGTCGACCATGTTGAAGGCATTAATAGCAGCCCAAACGGCAAACAGGGTGACAAGATAGCCAAACGGGCCTAATACCATTTCCCAGGGACCAATCAGATGTCCGAGGCTGCGAAGGGTGAGGTTAGCAAAACTCATCATCGCAACAGCGACCACAGCCTGAACCATCGCCCGGGTTTTGACACTGATATCGAAACGGTCATCCAGACCACCGACTAATACCAGTAGTCCGGCGCAGGCAAGGTAAAGATAGCCATGGGGGATGGTATAACTGGTGATCAGAAAGGCAAAGCAAACGCCAGCAAATACAGAGATCCCACCCACCAGTGGGATCAGTCCCTGGTGACGCTTACGAAAATTTGGCTTATCAACAAGTCCGATTTTATTCGCTACCTTCCGGGCAACGAATAAAAAGAGGAATGAAAATACGAAAACAACAGCTAGCTCAGTACTCATATTGAGTAAATTCACAGTTAAGAATTCTCTTCTGCAAAAATAAGGTGTGTGGAGTCGAAAGCATCATAAACCTCACAGCCTTAAATCATATCCTATGGTGGCAGTTATGGTTTTGTCTCGGGCAAGACCTTATCTGCTGCCATTTCTTGGGCAATCAACCGACAAAGTAAAGAAAGGGCACGTGGAAAACCATCAGCTATTATCCGAATAGTCTGACAATCTTCCCAAAGTAGCATTATGGTAGCCACCAAAAGCAAAAAACGCCACGACTGTGCGTGGCGTTGATCTGACGTTACACCAAATTACGAACGTTTCATCATGTCGAAGAAGTCGTCATTTGTCTTAGTCATTGCAAGCTTGTTGATGAGGAATTCCATCGCATCAATCTCACCCATCGGATGAATGATTTTACGCAGGATCCACATTTTTTGCAGTTCTTCAGAAGTGGTCAACAGCTCTTCTTTACGGGTACCAGAGCGGTTGTAGTCGATGGCAGGGAATACACGTTTTTCAGCGATTTTACGCGCCAGATGTAATTCCATGTTACCGGTACCTTTAAATTCTTCATAGATAACTTCATCCATTTTAGAACCGGTATCGACCAGCGCAGTAGCGATGATGGTCAGGCTGCCGCCCTCTTCCACGTTACGCGCAGCACCGAAGAAACGTTTTGGACGGTGCAAGGCGTTGGCGTCCACACCACCGGTCAGTACCTTGCCTGAAGCCGGTACCACGGTATTGTAAGCACGTGCCAGGCGGGTAATGGAGTCCAGCAGAATGATCACATCTTTCTTATGCTCAACCAGACGCTTCGCCTTCTCGATCACCATTTCGGCGACCTGAACGTGTCGGGATGCCGGTTCGTCAAAGGTGGAAGCGATAACTTCGCCTTTCACCAGACGCTGCATCTCGGTCACTTCTTCCGGACGTTCGTCAATCAGCAGAACCATCAGTACGCAATCAGGGTGGTTATACGCAATGCTGGTCGCGATGTTTTGCAGCAGCATGGTTTTACCGGCTTTCGGCGGCGCAACAATCAGACCACGTTGGCCACGGCCAATTGGAGACGCTAAGTCCAGTACGCGAGCGGTCAAATCTTCTGTTGAACCGTTACCCCGTTCCATACGCAGACGTGAATTTGCGTGCAGAGGGGTTAAGTTTTCAAACAGGATTTTGCTGCGGGCGTTTTCTGGTTTGTCGTAGTTAACTTCGTTAACTTTCAACAGGGCAAAATAACGTTCACCTTCTTTAGGTGGGCGGATTTTACCGGAAATGGTGTCGCCAGTACGAAGGTTGAAGCGGCGGATTTGGCTTGGAGATACGTAGATGTCGTCGGGGCCTGCGAGGTAGGAACTGTCTCCGGAGCGGAGGAAACCAAATCCATCCTGCAATATCTCCAGTACGCCATCACCGAAGATGTCTTCTCCGCTTTTCGCATGCTGCTTCAATATTGAAAAGATAATGTCTTGCTTGCGCATGCGGGCCTGGTTTTCCAGTCCCATATTTTCGCCGAGTGCAATCAGGTCAGAGACCGGCGTATTCTTTAATTCGGTAAGATTCATAATGGTGGGTTCTTAAACTCGGGGTATGTCTCGAACATCTGTCGTGAATGGGTATGGCAGGGTCATCCATGCCTGTTTATTGTATGACACTTAAATAACAGCCCGGAAATCCAGCCGCAGGTAGTCGCTCGCGGGCGATTCTTGAGGGATAATGCTGATATTGAAGGTGTCTTAAAGCCGATTTTGTCAAAACCGTTAGATGGTCAAGCACAGTGCCAGTTCAATTTAATTATTATTCAAAGAAACTTTATAGGCAGATGTTTTTGACACAACAGAGTAAAACGTAAGAATCAAACTACAGGTAAGCTCTATTTGCAGTAAGCGTAAACTTAGCACGCTTCTTGACAGGCGTCTAGCGGACAATGTGAAAAACACGACAGCCCGCTAAACACCTGGCTTGGGTCATCCCGACCGATTACAGATTAGCTGTTAAGAACTCTTTCAGCTGACCTTTCGACAGTGCGCCAACTTTAGTTGCTGCGACTTCGCCGCCTTTAAATAACAGCAGGGTAGGAATACCACGGATGCCGTATTTAGGTGCAGTACCTGGGTTTTCGTCGATATTCAGTTTCGCGATGGTCAGCTTGCCTTCGAACTCAGTGGCAATTTCATCCAGAATTGGAGCGATCATCTTACATGGTCCGCACCACTCTGCCCAAAAATCGACCAGCACCAGCCCTTCGGCTTTCAATACGTCGTTGTCGAAACTGTCATCGGTCAGGTGAATAATTTTATCGCTCATGTTTACTCCAAAGGATTATCTTTACCTTGTTGATGTAGCATTAACCAACATCAGGTTGACTTTATTTCACCGGATACGCTTTCGTAAAGCAATAGTTAGCTGATATTCTACCACACTATGAGCAAAACACACTTGACCGAACAGAAGTTTTCCGACTTCGCCCTGCACCCGCTGGCAGTAGAAGCCCTTGAAAAGAAAGGCTTCCATTACTGTACTCCTATTCAGGCATTGGCATTGCCAATCACGCTCGCTGGGCGTGATGTTGCAGGTCAGGCGCAAACCGGTACCGGCAAGACGCTGGCTTTTTTAGCGTCTACTTTCCATTATCTGCTTTCTCACCCTGCTGCGGAAGGTCGTCAGACTAACCAGCCGCGTGCCTTGATCATGGCACCTACGCGTGAACTCGCGGTGCAGATTCACTCCGACGCCGAAGCATTATCTGAATCTACCGGGCTGAAATTAGGTCTGGCGTATGGCGGCGACGGTTACGACAAACAGCTTAAAGTGCTGGAAAGCGGCGTGGACATCCTGATCGGAACCACCGGCCGTTTAATCGATTACACTAAACAGAACCACATCGACCTGGGCGCGATCCAGGTGGTGGTACTGGATGAAGCAGACCGTATGTTCGATCTGGGCTTCATCAAAGATATCCGCTGGTTGTTCCGCCGGATGCCTCCTGCTAATCAACGCCTGAACATGCTGTTCTCAGCAACGCTTTCCTATCGTGTGAAAGAACTGGCGTTCGAAAACATGAATAATGCCGAGTCGATTGAGATCGAACCGGAACAAAAAACGGGCCACCGTATTCAGGAAGAGCTGTTCTATCCTTCAAATGAAGAAAAAATGCGCCTGTTACAGACGCTGATTGAAGAAGAATGGCCGGATCGTTGCATTATTTTTGCAAACACCAAACACCGTTGTGAAGATGTCTGGGGCCATCTGGCTGCCGACGGACACCGCGTCGGTTTGCTGACCGGTGACGTCCCGCAGAAAAAACGCCTTCGCGTTCTGGAAGACTTCACTAAAGGCACGCTGGATATTCTGGTTGCGACCGACGTTGCTGCCCGTGGTTTGCACATTCCTGCCGTGACACACGTCTTTAACTATGACTTGCCTGACGACTGTGAAGACTACGTGCATCGCATTGGTCGTACCGGCCGTGCGGGTCTGAGTGGTCATTCCATCAGCCTGGCGTGTGAAGAATATGCCCTGAATCTGCCAGCGATTGAAACCTATACCGGCCACAGCATTCCGGTGAGTAAATACAACAGCGATGCGCTGTTAACTGATTTGCCTCCTGCAAAACGTCTTGCCCGCTCGCGCACCGGTAACGGCCCGCGCCGCAACAGTAATTCGTCTTCACGTCGCAGCAGTGCACCACGTAGCAACCGTAAACGTCCGGGCTGATAACCTATGTTAAGTTCCACCTCACTGTATGCAGCGATTGATCTGGGCTCTAACAGCTTTCACATGCTGGTTGTTCGTGAGGTGGCAGGCAGTATCCAGACCCTCGCCAGAATTAAGCGCAAAGTGCGTCTGGCAGCCGGTCTGGATAAACAAAACCTGCTTTCTCAGGAAGCGATGCAGCGTGGCTGGCAATGTCTGAAACTATTTTCTGAAAGATTGCAGGATATCCCGCGCGACCAAATTCGTGTGGTTGCCACCGCAACGCTGCGTCTTGCCAGCAATGCCGATGAGTTTCTGGGTAAAGCTCAGGCAATTCTCGGTTGCCCGATTCAGGTCATTACCGGTGAAGAAGAAGCACGTCTGATTTATCACGGCGTTGCTCACACCACGGGCGGGCCAGATAAACGTCTGGTGGTCGATATTGGTGGTGGCAGCACCGAACTGGTGACCGGCATTGGGGCTCAGGCCACCACGCTTTATAGCCTTTCGATGGGCTGCGTCACCTGGCTCGAGCAGTATTTTGCAGATCGAAATCTGGCAAAAGAAAACTTTGATCAGGCTGAACAGGCTGCGACCGACATGATCCTTCCTGTGGCACCTGAGCTGATTGCCAATGGCTGGCAGATTTGTGTCGGCGCTTCAGGTACCGTGCAAGCCTTGCAGGAAATCATGGTCGCTCAGGGCATGGATGAACGCATCACTCTGCCTAAACTTCAGCAGCTCAAACAGCGCGCCATTCAGTGCGGCAAGCTGGAAGAACTGGAGATTGAAGGTCTGACCCTTGAACGTGCGCTGGTTTTCCCGAGCGGACTGTCTATTCTGATCGCCATTTTCAAAACGCTGAACATCGAGATGATGACACTGGCGGGTGGTGCACTGCGTGAAGGTCTGGTTTACGGCATGCTGCATTTGCCGATCGAGCAGGATATCCGTCAGCGTACGCTACGTAATCTGCAACGCCGTTATCTGCTGGATAACGAGCAGGCCGAGCGCGTGGCGCAACTGGCCGAGAACTTTTCGCTGCAGGTGGCTCAGGAATGGAAGCTGGATGCCCGTGCCCGTGAATTGCTCAACAGTGCCTGCCTGATCCACGAAATTGGTCTGAGTGTCGATTTCAAGAAAGCACCGCATCACGCAGCCTATCTGATCCGTCATCTGGATTTACCGGGTTTCACGCCGGCGCAGAAAAAACTGCTGGCGACGTTACTGCAAAACCAGAACAACATGCTCGATTTACCGTTGCTCAATGAGCAAAACGCCGTGCCGCCGCGTCAGGCACAACGTCTTTGTCGTATTCTGCGCCTGGCGATTATATTTGCCAGCCGTCGTCGCGACGACACACTGCCGGCTGTGCGTTTACGTGCTAATGATGATGAACTGAGTGTGATTGTGCCGCAGGGTTGGCTGGAACAGCATCCTTTGCGCGCTGAAGAATTAGAGCAGGAAAGCCACTGGCAAAGTTATGTCCACTGGCCGCTGTTTGTCGAAGAACAGTGATGAGCAGTTGTAAAACGTTAGAAAAGCAGAGACCTGATTCATCAGCCTCTGCTTTTTTAATGGCTCATGTTTAATGCCTAATTGCCGCCTTTCGCTTTCGCCAGTTGCTCGCGAATTTTCTCCAGATGGCTTTGCCCTTTCACCATGCGTTCCTGCGCACTTACCACTTTACGTTCGCTTTCCCAGGCCAGGTCATCCTGCGGTAACTCCAGCAGGAAGCGGCTCGGTTCCGGACGGATCAGCTCGCCGTACTGACGGCGTTCGCGACAGAGTGTAAACGTCAGCTCTTTTTGTGCCCGGGTAATCCCCACATAAGCCAGACGCCGCTCTTCATCCACGTTGTCTTCATCGATACTGCTCTGATGCGGCAGCAAACCTTCTTCCATACCGACCAGATACACATACGGGAACTCCAGCCCTTTCGAAGCATGCAGCGTCATCAGCTGAACCTGGTCCAGCTCTTCGTCGTTCTCACCGCGTTCCATCATGTCACGCAGCGTGAAGCGGGTGACCACCTGCGTGAGCGTCATTGGCTCATCCAGATCGGTACCCTCAAGCATTTCCGTCATCCAGCTGAACAGCTGATTAACGTTTTTCATGCGCATTTCAGCCGCTTTCGGGCTTGGTGAGGTTTCAAACAGCCAGCTTTCATAGTCAACGCCGTGGATCAAATCCCGGACAGCCGCAACCGGCTCACGTTCGGCCAGCTCAGAGATATTGCCCATCCAGTGCGTGAAACGTTGCAGGGATTCCAGCCCGCGTCCGGTCAGAGACTGGCTCAGTCCCATATCAAAACTGGCTTTGAACAGCCCTTTGTTGCGCTGATTGGCCCACTCCCCCAGTTTCTGCAGGGTGGCCGCGCCGATTTCACGACGTGGCGTGTTAACGATGCGCAGGAATGCGCTGTCGTCGTCCGGATTGGTCAGCACACGCAAATAGGCCAGCAGGTCTTTAATCTCCGGTCGGGAGAAGAAGGACGTGCCGCCGGAAATCCGGTACGGGATGCGGTTTTGCATCAGCATTTTTTCAAACAAACGCGACTGGTGGTTACCACGGTACAAAATCGCGTAATCGCCATAAGCGGTTTTGTTGATGAAATGATGAGCAATTAGCTCACCGACCACCCGCTCGGATTCATGATCTTCATTATTCGCCGTCACGACCTTCAGCGTTTCGCCATAAGCCAGTTCAGAGAACAAGCGCTTCTCGAACACATGCGGATTATTGGCAATCAGAATGTTGGCGGCTTTCAGAATGCGCTGGGTGGAACGGTAATTTTGCTCAAGTTTGATGACCTGTAACTGCGGGAAGTCTTCTTTCAGCAGCACCAGGTTTTGCGGTCGAGCACCGCGCCAGGAGTAAATCGACTGGTCATCGTCACCAACAACGGTGAAACGTGCGCGGTTGCCAACCAGCAATTTCACCATCATGTACTGGCTGGTGTTAGTGTCCTGATATTCATCGACCAGCAGATAACGCAACTTGTTCTGCCAGCGTTCACGCACTTCTTCATTACTTTGCAGCAGTAACGTAGGCAACAGGATCAGGTCATCGAAGTCGAGAATATTACACGCGCGCATATGATCGTGATAAAGGCTGTAGCAGTGCGCAAAGATTTGATCACGTTCAGATCGCGCCAGCCCGGCGGCATGCGAAGGATCAACCAGATCGTTTTTCCAGTTGGAGATCGTGGAAACCAGCTGCTGCAATAATGTTTTATCGTTCTCCAGCCATTTTTCGCTCAGCTCTTTCAGCAGCGCCAGCTGGTCCTGATCATCAAATAAAGAGAAGTTAGATTTCATCCCCAGGGCAGCAAATTCGCGTTTGATGATTTCCAGCCCGAGCGTGTGGAACGTTGCAATAAGCAAGCCCCGCGCTTCTTTGCGACCGAGGGTTTGTGCAACACGCTCTTTCATTTCACGCGCGGCTTTATTGGTAAAGGTGACAGCCGCAATGTGACGTGCCTGATAGCCACATTCACGGATCAGGTGTGCGATTTTATTGGTAATTACACGGGTTTTACCGGAGCCAGCCCCCGCCAGAACCAGGCAGGGTCCGGTGACGAATTCGACGGCGTGTTGTTGGCTGGGGTTTAATCGCATGGCGTATTTTTGCTCACCTGATAGACAAGGACGGCGATTGTAGCAGAAACATCGCCTGAGATTGACAGGCTTTAAGGCGCAATTTGTGATGTATGGAATGCAGGCCGGATTCCCCCCGCAGTGTTTCAGATGTTACATTACGCCTCTGGAAACACTCTCGCAAAAAGGTCTTATCATGGCAAAAACTGCCGCAGCAATGCATATCCTGGTAAAGGAAGAAGCACAGGCACTTGATCTTCTGGAACAACTGAAGAACGGTGGCGATTTTGAGAAACTGGCTAAAAAACATTCCACCTGTCCGTCAGGCAAGAAAGGCGGCCATTTAGGTGAATTCAAGCAAGGCGCAATGGTGCCAGCTTTCGATAAAGTGGTTTTCTCTGCGCCGCTGATCGAGCCACAGGGCCCGCTGCACACTCAGTTCGGTTACCACATCATTAAGATTTTGTACCGCAACTAAGTTCTGCCTCAGACAGAACCAAAAGAAAGGGCACCGCATTTTCATGCAGTGCCCTTTTTATTTCTATTTCATACCTGAGGGTTAATGAATTAACTCGCTACAGCAATGCGTTTCATGTCGGTCATATAGCCACGCAGGGTGCGGCCGATGGACTCAATCGGGTGATTGCGAATCGCTTCGTTAACATCGCGCAGCTGCGCGTTATCAACCTGAGTTTCGGCAACTGATTTGCCCAAATCGCCTGCCTGCAGAGTGGTCATGAACTCTTTCAGCAACGGTACGGCAGCGTTAGCGAACAGGTAGTTACCGTATTCAGCCGTATCGGAGATTACCACGTTCATTTCGTACAGACGCTTACGTGCAACGGTGTTGGCGATCAGCGGCAGTTCGTGCAGTGATTCGTAGTAAGCAGATTCTTCGATGATGCCGGAAGCTACCATGGTTTCGAAAGCCAGCTCAACACCTGCTTTCACCATCGCAATCATCACAACACCGTGGTCGAAGTATTCCTGCTCGGAGATTTTACCTTCGAACTGTGGCGCGTTTTCGAATGCAGTTGCGCCCGTCTCTTCACGCCATGTCAGCAGTTTCTTATCGTCGTTCGCCCAGTCAGCCATCATACCGCTGGAGAATTCGCCAGAGATGATGTCGTCCATATGTTTCTGGAACAGCGGCGCCATGATCTCTTTCAGTTGTTCGGACAGCGCATAAGCACGCAGCTTCGCCGGGTTAGACAGACGGTCCATCATCAGCGTGATGCCGCCTTGTTTCAGCGCTTCGGTGATGGTTTCCCAGCCGAACTGCAGCAGTTTTTCTGCGTAGGCTTCGTCAACCCCGTCAGCAACCAGTTTGTCGAAGCACAGCAGAGAACCCGCCTGCAACATGCCGCACAGGATAGTCTGCTCGCCCATCAGGTCAGATTTCACTTCGGCAACGAAGGAAGATTGCAGAACACCTGCACGATGGCCGCCGGTTGCTGCTGCCCAGGCTTTAGCGATCGCCATGCCTTCGCCTTTCGGGTCGTTTTCCGGGTGAACGGCGATCAGTGTTGGTACACCGAAACCACGTTTGTATTCTTCACGCACTTCGGTACCCGGGCATTTCGGCGCAACCATCACCACGGTGATGTCTTTACGGATTTGCTCGCCCACTTCAACGATGTTGAAGCCGTGGGAATAGCCCAGTGTTGCACCGTCTTTCATCAGAGGCTGAACCGCTTTCACTACCGCACTGTGCTGTTTGTCTGGTGTCAGGTTAATAACCAGATCTGCCTGCGGGATCAGTTCTTCGTAAGTACCGACTTTAAAGCCGTTTTCGGTCGCTTTACGCCATGAAGCACGCTTCTCAGCAATCGCTTCTGCACGCAGGGTGTAGGACACATCCAGACCGGAATCACGCATGTTCAGCCCCTGGTTCAGGCCCTGTGCGCCACAGCCTACAATCACCACTTTTTTACCTTTGAGGTAGCTGGCTTCGTCCGCGAATTCATCGCGACCCATAAAGCGGCATTTGCCCAGTTGTGCCAGCTGCTGACGCAGGTTCAGTGTGTTGAAATAGTTAGCCATGTCTTGCTCCGTTCTATCGAGGTAAGTGCTGTTATTTTTTGTTTCACCGGTGAGCCGGTGAACGCCGTGAATTCACTATATGTCATGTGACACATTGCTTAAATTGATATATTACGAAGATGACGTTGCAAATTATGCAATATACTTAGCCTGTCATCTGTGAAACCAAAGAGCCGGATATTCTTTATGGACTTACGTGATCTGAAACTGTTTTTACATCTGGCGGAAAGCCGCCATTTTGGCCGTTCGTCGAAGGCGATGCATGTCAGCCCGTCCACGTTGTCACGCCAGATCCAGCGGCTGGAAGAAGAACTCGGCCAGCCGTTATTTCAGCGTGATAACCGCACCGTGCAACTGACCAGTGCCGGTGAACAACTCAAAAACTTTGCCCAGCAGACACTGCTGCATTACCAGCAACTGCGCAGCGGGCTGGATCAGCATGGCCCGACGCTGAGCGGCGAACTGCACCTGTTCTGCTCGGTGACGGCCGCCTACAGCCATTTGCCGCCAATCCTTGACCGCTTCCGTGCGCAGCATCCGCTGGTCGAAATCAAACTCACCACCGGCGACGCTGCGGATGCGGTTGAAAAAGTCCAGTCCACCGAAGCGGATCTGGCGATTGCCGGACGTCCGGAAAGTTTGCCGGGCAGCGTCGATTTCACGCAGATCGGCGAAATCCCGATGATCCTGATTTCTCCTTCCCTGCCCTGCGCCGTCCGCACCCAGGTCAGTGAGCCGCATCCGGACTGGTCACAAATTCCCTTCATCCTGCCGGAACATGGCCCGGCGCGAAAACGCATTGACGTCTGGTTCAAACGCAACCGCCTGAGCAATCCGCTGATTTATGCCACGGTATCCGGCCACGAAGCCATTGTATCGATGGTCGCGCTCGGCTGCGGCATCGCGCTGATCCCGTCCGTAGTGGTCGATAACAGCCCGGAACCGGTGCGCAACCGTATTTCCATTCTGGATAACATCACGCTCGGCGCGCCGCTGGAACTGGGCGTCTGCGTGCAAAGAAAACGCCTTAGCGAGCCACTGATCGACGCGTTCTGGCAGTTGCTCTGAACGTTTACAGAATAAAAAAGGGGCACTTTTCAGATGCCCCGTTTAGTTTTAGCCCGCCAGGAAGAAGCGGAACGCCGGATTATCACTTTCGTTGTGACAGTCATAACCCAGCGCCGACAGGTTCTGCTCGAACTCCGGCTCTTCCTCGTTCAGCTCAAACGCGGCCAGCACACGACCGAAATCGGTACCGTGACTGCGGTAATGGAACAGCGAAATATTCCAGTGCGTGCCCAGCGTATGCAGGAATTTCAGCAAAGCCCCCGGAGATTCCGGGAATTCAAAGCTGTAAAGCCGCTCGCGCAGAGGTTTGGTCGGACGCCCGCCCACCATGTAACGCACATGAAGTTTCGCCATTTCATCGTCGGACAGATCCACAACCTGATAACCGTCGTGATTCAGTTCGTCGATAATTTCCTGACGCTCAGCGTGACCGCGCGTCAGACGCACGCCCACAAAAATGCAGGCGTTGTCGGCATCGGCATAACGGTAGTTGAACTCTGTCACCGAACGGCCACCCAGCAACTGGCAAAACTTCAGGAAACTGCCTTTGCGCTCAGGAATGGTCACCGCCAGCAGCGCTTCGCGTTGCTCGCCCAGCTCACAGCGTTCCGACACATAACGCAGACCGTGGAAATTCACGTTCGCGCCGGAAAGCACATGCGCCAGTCGTTCGCCCTGAATATTGTGCTGCTGCACGTATTTCTTCAGTCCTGCCAGCGCCAGCGCACCGGAAGGTTCAGCAATCGCACGCACGTCTTCGAACAAGTCTTTCACCGCGGCACAAATTGAATCGCTGTCGACGGTGATGACGTCATCAAGATATTCGCGACACAAGCGGAACGTTTCGTTGCCGATACGTTTCACCGCCACGCCTTCTGCGAACAAACCCACACGCGCCAGGTCGACCGGTTCACCGGCGTCCATTGCCGCGCGCAGACAGGCAGAATCTTCAGCTTCAACACCGATGACCTGAATCTGCGGCATCAGTTGTTTGATCAGCACGGCGACACCAGCGGCCAGACCGCCACCGCCGACAGGCACGAATACGCGGTCGAGATGCGCATCCTGTTGCAGCAACTCCATGGCCAGCGTGCCCTGCCCGGCAATCACCGCCGGATGATCAAATGGCGGCACAAAAGTCATGCCCTGTTCCTGCGACAGCGTGATCGCTTTGGCTTTCGCCTCATCGAAATTCGCGCCATGCAGCAACACTTCACCGCCAAAGTTACGCACGGCATCCACTTTGATATCCGCTGTGGCAACCGGCATCACAATCAGAGATTTGATGCCTTTTTTGGTCGCCGACAATGCAACACCCTGCGCGTGATTTCCCGCGGACGCAGTGATAACGCCACGCGCAGCCTGTTCTTCCGTCAGGCTGGCGATCATCGAATAGGCACCGCGCAGTTTAAAACTGTGGACGGCCTGACGATCCTCCCTCTTCACCAGAATGGTGTTACCCAACCGGGAAGAGATCTTTTCCATGACCTGCAAAGGCGTAACCTGTGCGACTTCATAAACCGGCGCACGCAGCACGGCACGCAGGTATTCTGCGCCGCACGGCTGGTCGGGTAGAGGTTGTGATACCGCCATGACTGTCAGCCTCCCAGCTTAGACTTGTCGCGCACTGCGCCTTTATCGGCACTGGTCGCCAGCAATGCGTAAGCACGCAGCGCAAGTGAAACCACACGTTCGCGGTTTTTCGGCGTCCAGGCTTTGTCGCCACGTGCCAGTTCAGCTTCGTGACGCGCCGCCAGTTCTGCCGCAGGCACATCCAGCACCATGCTACGGTTCGGAATGTCGATATCGATGATGTCGCCATCTTCCACCAGTGCAATCAGGCCGCCGCTGCCCGCTTCCGGAGAAACGTGGCCGATAGACAGACCGGATGTGCCGCCGGAGAAACGACCATCGGTAATCAGCGCGCACTCTTTGCCGAGACCCATGGATTTCAGGTAAGTGGTCGGATACAGCATTTCCTGCATGCCCGGCCCGCCTTTCGGCCCTTCGTAACGAATCACAACAACGTCRCCGGAAACCACTTTGCCGCCAAGAATCGCTTCAACTGCGCTGTCCTGGCTTTCGTACACTTTTGCCGGACCACGGAAAGTCAGGTTGGATTTATCCACGCCCGCCGTTTTAACGATACTGCCCGCTTCGGCGATGTTGCCGTAAAGCACGGCCAGACCGCCGTCTTTACTGAAAGCATGTTCCAGAGAACGGATACAGCCATCGGCACGGTCATCATCCAATGTGTCCCAGCGGCAATCCTGTGAGAACGCCTGGGTAGTACGGATACCTGCGGGACCGGCGCGGAACATTTTTTTCACCGCTTCGTCTTTGGTCAGCATGATGTCGTACTGATCCAGCGTCTGGTTCAGGGTCAGGCCAAGAATGTTTTTCACGTCGCGGTTCAGAAGATTGGCGCGATCCAGTTCACCCAGAATCGCCAGCACGCCACCGGCACGGTGAACGTCTTCCATGTGGTATTTCTGAGTGCTTGGCGCGACTTTACACAGGTGCGGGACTTTGCGTGACAGACGGTCGATGTCGGTCATGTCGAAGTCGATTTCGCCTTCCTGCGCGGCAGCCAGCAGGTGAAGAACGGTGTTAGTCGAGCCGCCCATCGCGATATCCAGGATCATGGCGTTTTCGAATGCCGCTTTGCTGGCGATGTTGCGCGGCAATGCGCTTTCATCGTCTTTTTCGTAATAACGTTTGGTCAGCTCAACGATGCGGCGACCGGCGTTAAGGAACAAATCGCGGCGATCGGCGTGAGTAGCCAGCAATGAACCGTTACCCGGCTGAGAAAGGCCCAGCGCTTCGGTCAGACAGTTCATGGAGTTGGCGGTAAACATACCGGAACAGGAGCCGCAGGTCGGACAGGCAGAACGTTCGATTTGTTCGCTGTCGGCATCACTGACGTTCGGGTTTGCGCCCTGAATCATCGCATCGACCAGGTCGAGTTTGATGATTTTGTCAGACAGTTTGGTTTTACCGGCTTCCATCGGACCACCGGAAACGAAGATCACCGGAATATTCAGGCGCAGTGACGCCATCAGCATTCCCGGGGTGATTTTGTCGCAGTTGGAAATACACACCATGGCATCAGCGCAGTGCGCGTTAACCATGTATTCCACCGAGTCAGCAATCAGTTCGCGTGAAGGCAATGAATACAGCATGCCGCCATGCCCCATGGCAATCCCGTCATCCACAGCGATAGTGTTGAATTCTTTCGCCACGCCGCCGGACGCTTCGATTTGCTCGGCAACCAGCTTACCCAAATCGCGCAAATGCACGTGGCCCGGCACGAACTGGGTGAATGAGTTGACGACGGCAATAATGGGCTTACCAAAATCGTTATCCGTCATGCCGGTAGCGCGCCATAATGCGCGGGCGCCAGCCATGTTGCGGCCGTGTGTCGTGGTGTGGGAACGGTACTTAGGCATGCTCTGTTCACTCCAAATCATTTCTGTTTAGCAGGCAGCGAAATCGCTACCTGCTGAATTTCTTATTTACCCTGAATCATTCGGGTTGCACCAGGCAGCGAACGCGGAGGCGGCCTGAAGGATGACGGGTAAAATTATTGTGGGTTGATTGGATCCAGCCAACCCCATTTATCTTCGGTTTTGCCGGTGAACAGGCCGAAGAATGCATCCTGAATTTGTTTGGTCACCGGACCACGTTTACCGATACCGACCTGAATGCCGTCAACGCTGCGCACCGGGGTGATTTCTGCAGCGGTACCGGACATGAAGACTTCGTCTGCCAGATACAGGGATTCACGGGACAGAACTTGCTCACGCACTTCAAGACCCAGGTCTTTTGCCAGTTTAATAATAGCGTCACGGGTGATACCTGGCAGGGCAGAAGAGGTAAATGGCGGTGTGAACAGAATGCCTTCTTTCACTTCAAACAGGTTTTCGCCAGCGCCTTCAGACACATAGCCGTGAATGTCCAGCGCGATACCTTCCTGATAACCGTGACGACGTGCTTCGCTGCCGACCAGCAGGGAGGACAGGTAGTTACCACCGGCTTTCGCAGCGGTTGGAATGGTGTTTGCAGCAACGCGGTTCCATGAAGACACCATCGCGTCGATACCCTGCTCCAGCGCTTCTTCACCCAGATACGCGCCCCACGGGAAGGCGGCGATGATCACATCAGTTTTGTAGCCGTCCGGCGGATTAACGCCCATACCCACATCGCCGACAAACACCAGCGGACGGATATACGCGCTGACCAGATTGTTTTTGCGCAGGGTTTCGCGGCAAGCTTCCATCAGCTCGTCCACGCTCTGGGAAACAGGCATACGGTAAATTTTTGCGGAATCGCGCAGACGCTGCATATGTTCACGGTGACGGAATACGACCGGGCCTTTATGGGAGTCGTAGCAACGCACGCCTTCGAAAACGGAAGTGCCGTAATGCAGTGCGTGTGACATGACATGGACTTTAGCTTCTGCCCACGGAACCATCTCGCCGTTGAACCAAATGTAATCAGCTTTCTTCGTCATTCTCTCGTTCCTTTACTCACGCATTCGCGCGTATTTGTTGTGATGTATGTTGCTGGATCTCGACACAAGCGACATCCATAAGTTTGCGTAACTGTGAAGACAGTAAATCTACGGGCCGCTGACTGGCAACGGTCAATTCGATATTTATGTTTTCCGCATTGACCATCGGCGTCATGTTCATTGCGCACACCTGAAAACCACGGTGACGGACGACGCGTAATACGCGCTCTAACATTTCGGGGCGGAAGCGGGCCTGAATTGAGACGTTATGTTGCATCATGACATTTTCTCCAGCATGGTTTCGTTGCCTGCGCCCGGTGGAACCAGCGGCCAGACATTCTCATTTTCGTCGATGGAAACCTGGAGCAAATACGGACCTTCACTGTTGAAGAAAGCGTCCAAAGCGGCATCGACTTGATCTTTACGGTGGATACGCTGGCCGGGGATGTTGAATGCGCTGGCCAGCRTGACAAAATCGGGGTTATCGGAGAGGTTGGTTTCACTGAAGCGTCCGTCGAAGAACAATTCCTGCCACTGTCGAACCATCCCTAATCGCTGGTTATCCAGCAACAGGATTTTGACGGGCAACTGTTTTCGCTTGATGGTGCCCAGCTCCTGAACATTCATCATGAATGAACCGTCACCGGAAACGCAGATCACCATATCGTCGGGGCGGGCAACCTGTGCGCCGACGGCGGCAGGAACGCCGAAACCCATCGTGCCCAGACCGCTGGAGGTGATGAAGTTTTCCGGGCGAGTGAACTGCATATGTTGCGCGGTCCACATCTGATGCTGGCCGACGTCGGTGGTCACCACGGTATTGGCCGATTTACGGTCAGAGATTTGTTTCAGTAACAACGGCGCATAAATCGCTTCACCCGGATGATCGTAGCGCCATTCGCCCTGCGCTTTCAGCGTCATCACTTCATCACGCCAGGCGTTGATGTTCAGGGGTTGTTGCAGCGCCGGTAACAGCGCATTCAGATCACCCTGCAACGCCACATGCGCCTGGCGCAATTTGTTCAGCTCGGCCGGATCGATATCCATGTGGATAACCACGGCGTCTGGCGCAAAAGTATTCAGCTTGCCGGTCACGCGGTCGTCGAAACGCGCGCCGACGGCAATCAGCAAATCGCAGGACTGAACAGCCAGATTCGCCACTTTGGTACCGTGCATGCCCAGCATACCCAGATAACATGGGTCGCTGGCATCCGGCGCCCCCAGACCTTTCAACGTTGCTACCGCAGGAATGCCTGTCGCAGTAATGAATTCGCGTAATGCCGGAACGGCCTGCGCGATACCGACACCGCCACCGACGTAAACCATCGGTTTTTGCGCGGCAGCGATCATGGCGCGGGCTTGTTGTAATTCAGCCGCAGGATGCGGAAAAGTTTCTTCAACCGCCACCAGATGCGGCGGTAATTCACCCACGGCCAGCTGGATATCTTTCGGAATGTCGATCAGAACCGGGCCCGGACGACCGGAGCTGGCGATGGCAAAGGCTTCCGCCATGATTTCCGGCAGCGCTTCCAGAGATTCAACCAGGAAACTGTGTTTGGTGCAGGCCAGGGACAACCCTAAAACGTCGATTTCCTGGAAGGCATCGGTGCCGATGAAGGCAGAACCAACCTGCCCGGTGATGGCCACCAGCGGAACGGAGTCTAACAGCGCGTCGGCCAGACCGGTGATCAGGTTGGTCGCGCCAGGACCGGAAGTGGCGATACAGACGCCAACTTTTCCGGTAGAACGGGCATAGCCGATGGCGGCCATTGCAGCACCCTGCTCATGCCGGCACAACAGGTGTTCCACGCCGCCGTCATACAATGCATCGTATACCGGCATGATTGCCCCGCCAGGATAACCAAATACTGTATTTACACCCTGCGCACGCAACGCTTGTACTACCCATTGTGCTCCGTTCATCTTTATTCTCCTGCCTTTTTGCGACAAGTGCAGAATATTATGCTGTTGCTCATTTTCCGACCCCGCTTCTCTGTTCTCTGAAATTCCTGACCCAAAAAAAAACCCCGGACCTTTCGGTGCGGGGTTTCTTTTCAGGTTCAGGCTTGTTTAATAAGCCTTTCTTCGTCCAAGTGCAGCCCCGCACGGTGGGATAATAATCACCACCACGCTAATCACGACTAGGCTAACTACGAGGAGAAGGGCTTTCATTTTTAGGTTTCTAAAATTCATATTGCGAACGATTGCCTACAGAGTTATCACAGTAAGATGATTAATGACAACATTTTTCTTGCGTTATTATTTGCAGTCCGTTGCAGAAACCATGAAAAATCATCTGAAAAATCAAAACTTAGCGTGATGATTTGCCGTTTGATTATTTATTGCTCCAGCAATCGCTTTTCCGCGGGTATCCCGGCCAAATGCCACCAGAACAGAAATCAGAATGGCGACAGTACCGGCCACAATTGCCATCGCCAGTCCGTAGTTGTGTCCGTGGCTTTCGGCAATGTAAGCCTGAAGCGTCGCATTAACCGAAGCAATCAGATTACCGAGCTGGTAAACAAACCCCGGCAGAACCGCGCGCGTGTTAGCAGGCACCAGTTCGGTCAGATAAGTCGGCACGACGCCCCATGCGCCCTGCACCATAAACTGCATCAGGAACGCGCCCAGCCCCAGCATCCATGAACCGCCGGAGAAGGCCCATAATGGAATGACCGGCAGTGAAAGCAACGCGGCGATAATAATCGCTTTCTTACGACCAATTTTCTCAGACAGCGAACCAAAGAAGATCCCACCGATAATTGACGCAATGTTGTAGCTTATGGCGATTAAACTGACGGTATGTGCGTCAAAACCGTGCTGAACTTTCAGGAACGTCGGATAGAGATCTTGCGTACCGTGGCTGAAGAAATTAAAACCCGCCATCAGCACAACCAGATAAATACATAGCTTCCAGTTTTTCTTCAGCACCGGCATCAGTGCCGTGCTTTCGTTGCGTTCCCGCGCCGCCAGCCAGACCGGCGATTCCTGTACTTTGAACCAGATGAAAGGCAGCAGGAAAACCGGCACAGCACCAATCACAAACATGCCGCGCCAGCCGACCACATTAAACAGCAAACCATATACCACCGCCGCCAGCAGATAACCAAACGGATAACCCGCCTGAAAAATCCCCGACATCACGCCACGGGAACGGTCAGGTATGGTTTCCATCGCCAGAGAAGAAGCTACGCCCCAGACACCGCCCATCGCAATGCCGTAAATCACGCGAAGGATCAGGAAAACGGTCAGGGAAGGTGCCGCCGCAGTACACAGCTCGAAGAAAGAAAATAGCGCGATATTGACCATCAGCACCGGCTTGCGCCCGTACTTTTCCGCCGCACGCCCGAACAGCAACGCCCCAATCGGTCGCACGGCCAGCGTCAGCAGTATTGCCAGCGTGACCTGTTTGATATCTACCTGAAATGCCGATGCGATATCGCTGAGCAGGAAGACCAAAATGAAGAAATCGAAAGCGTCGAGAGTCCAGCTCAGAAAGCTGGCGATGGCAACGTTACGCTGCCGAGAAGTCCAACCAAACATGGGTGAGTCCCTATTTCGGAATAGCTGCAGGTAGTGCACTCACCAGGGCATTGCGGAAAATCCCTGGTCAGGCAGAGAGATGTTAATCAGTGTTCTGTATTTGTTTATTTATTGTTAAATACAGCAAGATTAAACACCCCTGCCGGTATTTGCGGCAACTTAATTAGTCCGCTAATTTGTTTCCAGAAACCTTAAACTGTTAAGGAGTATTGCTGTCGTTGCGAAGCAGTTCGCATCCCTTCATGTTAAGTCGGTGACTTGCAGATTATTTTCCCATCGCATTACGCATTGCAGCAAACTTCTTCCCGAAAGCGTTTCCAGCTCAGGCATGCTGCCGTCAGCAGAGCTCATAGCAAAGGAAAAAGCATGTCATTAGCCGTGGTATATACCCGCGCATCGCTGGGGGTTCAGGCACCCGGTGTCTCGATCGAGGTCCATATCAGCAACGGATTACCGGCCCTGACACTGGTCGGTTTACCGGAAACCACCGTCAAGGAAGCCAGAGATCGGGTTCGCAGCGCCATCATCAACTGCGGGTTTACCTTTCCGGCCAAACGCATCACCGTCAATCTTGCACCCGCTGATTTACCCAAAGAAGGCGGCCGGTATGATTTGTCCATCGCGCTGGCGATTCTGGTGGCCTCAGAGCAGCTTCAGGGCGATAAGCTTGAGGAGTACGAGTTTCTGGGTGAGCTGGGCCTTTCCGGTGCGCTGCGCAGCGTAAATGGCGCGATTCCGGCGGCACTTGAGGCGCAAAAAGAAGGCCGGGTGTTGATCCTGCCGCAAAGTAATCAGACGGAAATGACGCTTCTTGATCCCGGTGTAGCGAAGGTGGCCGGGCACTTATTGCAGGTCTGCGCATTCCTTCAGGGCGAGGACAATTTGCCACCGATTGAATTTCCGGCGACGGCGCCTCCGCCCGGGTATCAACCTGACATTGCCGATATCATCGGACAGGAGCAATCAAAGCGCGCGCTCGAAGTGGCAGCAGCGGGAGGGCATAATTTATTGTTGATTGGGCCTCCCGGCACCGGAAAAACCATGCTGGCTAGCCGGTTGCCCGGTTTACTGCCGCCCATGAGTAACGAGGAAAAGCTGGAAACGGCCGCCATTGCCAGCCTGGTGTATAACCCCGAAGATGACGGCGAGTTTTCACGCATCCGCCCCTTTCGTGCACCGCATCACAGCACATCCATGAGCGCGCTGGTGGGAGGCGGGTCGTTACCCAGACCGGGAGAAATATCACTGGCACATAACGGCGTATTGTTTCTCGACGAACTGCCAGAATTTCAGCGCCAGGTTCTTGATGCTCTGCGCCAGCCAATGGAATCCGGCGAAATCACCATTTCCCGTGCACGGGCGAAAGTCCGCTATCCGGCAAGAGCGCAACTGATTGCAGCGATGAATCCCAGCCCGACCGGACACTATCAGGGTATTCATAACCGCACACCGCCACAGCAGGTTTTACGCTACCTGAGCCGGCTTTCCGGGCCATTTCTCGACAGATTCGATCTGTCGATTGAAGTCCCGCTCCTGCCGCCCGGCATTTTGAGCCAGCAAAACCATACGCCTGCGCTCAGGGAAAATAGTGTACAAGTGCGGGAACGGGTACTGACCGCCAGAGAAATTCAGTTAAAACGCGCGGGAAAAATCAACGCGCATCTGAGCAGTAGCGAAGTGGAGACGTACTGTGTGTTAACCAAAGCAGATGCTGAATTTTTGGAAGAAGTCCTGCATAAACTGGGATTATCGGTCAGAGCCTGGCATCGCATTCTGAAAGTCGCGAGAACATTGGCTGATTTGGGCGGCGGGGAATCGATTGAACGAAGACATATTGCTGAAGCACTGAGCTATCGCAGCATGGATAGGCTATTGTTAACTCTACATAAGAGTCTGGCATAAAAAAACGGGGCATCGCCCCGTTTCATTAGTCATCGCTTTCCGTGTAGTCTTCTACAGCGTCAGCCTGCGGTTTACCGCCAGACAACGTGTGGAATTTCTTCGGACGACGAGTGCGGACAATGTATTTGTTCCACACTTTTTCTGCATCCGTTACAGGTTCGCGCGTACCACGGCAAACCTCCAGGAACAGTTTTTCTTCGTCGGTAACGGGCTCACGTTTTCCCAGATCCAGCTCGTTAAAAGCAAAGCCGTAACGTTCTAGCATTTGCGCTTCTTTAATGGTGAAATCGCCATGCCGGGAGAACCCGCGAGGGTAATGTTTATTATCAAAAAAACGACTTGTCGTGGTGAAGCTTTCCGCCATCTGACACGCTCCTAATTCTCTCATGGTCGTGCTGTTATGGCGCGGAGTATTAGTTAGGCTTGACATTGTGTAAAACAAAACATTTAAATCTTAACGACAAAAAATATTGGAGATAGTTTTGGACACGGAATTACTGAAAACCTTTTTGGAGGTCAGTAGAACTCGCCACTTTGGTCGGGCGGCGGAATCCCTTTACCTGACGCAATCCGCTGTCAGCTTTCGTATCCGGCAACTGGAAACCCAACTTGGCGCCAATTTATTCACACGGCATCGCAATAACATCCGCTTAACGCCCGCAGGAGAACGTCTGCTGCCTTATGCAGAGAATCTTATGTCAACGTGGCAAATGGCGAAAAAAGAGGTTGTACGCTCGTTACAGCACACAGAATTGTCGATTGGTGCGACGGCGTCGCTCTGGGAAGCCTATCTGACCCCGTGGCTGCAGTCTCTTTACACCCAGCGTGGCACGCTTAGGCTTGAGGCGCGCATTGCACTGCGTCAGTCGCTGGTCAAACAATTGCATGAAAGACAACTGGATTTGCTGATCACCACCGAGCCACCAAAGATGGACGAGCTCTCAAGTCAGTTACTAGGTAATTTCTCGTTACGACTATTCTCATCGCAGAAAACGGTCAGAAGCGAACAATCACCGTATGTGAAGCTGGAATGGGGCGCTGATTTTCCTCAGCAGGAAAAACTGCAAAACAGCGATCAGGAACCGGTGTTAACCACAACCTCTGCACATCTGACGCGTCAGTTGCTGGAAAATACCGGCGGTTGTGCGTTCCTGCCTGCGCACTGGGCCAAAGAATATCCGCAACTGGCCGCACATGAAGATATTCCGCCGGTGATCCGCCCGCTTTACGCCGTCTGGCTGCAAACCAGCGACCAGCAAGTGTTGATCCGTCAGTTACTCAAAACACCGCTGATCACTAATTTCTGATACCGTCCTGTTTCAGGACGGTTCTGGTCGCGGATGGCGCGCTCTTCTGGCTGTCCAGAAGCTGCCCATCCCTTTTTGCAATCCGATGAAGATAAACAACAAAACGCCCATCACGATTTTGGTCCACCACGAACTAAGCGTACCATCGAAAGTGATGTAGGTTTGGATCAACCCCTGAATAAGCACGCCAAACAAGCTGCCTAAAACTGTGCCTACGCCGCCACTCAGTAACGTCCCCCCAATCACAACAGAGGCGATAGCATCCAGTTCTACACCACTCGCCGCGAGTGCATAACCCGCAGAGGTGTAGAGCGAGAAAATGATGCCCGATAAGACCGCCAGCGTACTGGACAGCATGTAGATATAAATCGTGGTACGCCTTACCGGCACCCCCATCAGCGCAGCCGACACATTGCTACCGCCAACGGCATAGACGTTGTTACCGAATCGCGTACGGTGAGCCAGAATAATCCCGCCAAGCACCACCAGCAACATAACCAGAGCCAGCAATGTGAAACGACCACCACCGGGCATTTTCCAGGCATAATTGGCGAGGAATTCATAAACCGGATGGTTAATCGGCAACGATTCTTCCGAAACAATAAAACTCATACCGCGCACAAAAAACATGCCCGCCAGCGTGATGATGAAAGCCGGCAGTTTCAACGTATCAATGATCCATCCCATCAGCGCACCAAACGTGGTGCCCATCAACAGCACGATGACAAAGGCATAGCCAGGCGCGATGCCATAAGCACCGATGAGTTTCGCCAGCAAAACACCGGTGAAAGCGATAACAGAACCCACTGACAGATCGATGCCGCCAGATAAGATGACAAATGTCATCCCGACGGCCACGATGCCGAGAAACGCGTTATCCGTCAGCAAATCAAAAAACACGCGTGTGGATGCAAAACCGGGGAACTGAGTGAAGCAATAGGCGTATCCGGCCAGGAAAACCACGATAGTAATCAGCAGGGGCAGATTTCTTTTGAGCATTATCCTTTCCTCCGGAACAGATTACTGAAAGAGACGCGGGGCGACTGAACTACCAGTACAGCGAGCACCACCAGAGCTTTCAGCACCAGGTTGAATTCCGGTTTGAAGCCGGAGAGCAGAATGCCGGTATTCATTCCCTGAATGATCAGTGCACCGACAACCGAAAGAAGCAGGTTAAAACGTCCACCCAGTAACGAGCCGCCGCCGATGACGACGGCAAGAATGGCATCAAGTTCCAGCCATAGTCCGGCATTATTGGCGTCCGCTCCGCGAATATCGGCCGTTATGATAACGCCCGCAACGGCCGCGCAAATCCCACAGATGACGTAAGTGGAGATCAGCACTAAACGGGCATTTACGCCGGCGTTATAAGCAGAACGGATATTGATGCCGACTGATTCGATGAACAGGCCAAGCGCTGTTTTCCGCGTCAGTGCCCAGACAAGAACCAGCATAGCGACGGCAATGATCACCGGCATTGGCAGATAGAACAAAGAACCACTGCCAAACTGCGATAGGCCATTGTGTTCAAACGTGACGATTTGCCCTTCCGTGATTAGCTGTGCGATGCCACGTCCGGCGACCATCAGCATCAGCGTGGCAACAATCGGCTGAATTTGCAGAACAGCGACCAAAAAGCCATTCCACAAACCGCATATTGCCCCCACCCCGACCGAGGCCAGCAGCACGATCATCAGCGGATATCCTTGCACCGTCATGGTCGCGGCTGTTGCACCGGCAATCGCCATGACCGCACCGACGGAAAGGTCGATGCCGCCGGTCGCGATAACCAGCGTCATCCCGAGAGCCAGCAAAGCGACAGGGGCACCACGGTTGAAAATATCCACCAGGCTGCCAAACAAGCGGCCATCCTGAATATGGATAGAGAAAAAGCCCGGGGCGACCAGGCTGTCTATGATTAATATTGCGACGAAAGCACCGATTTGCGTGGTGCCTTTTGGAAATACCCATCTTACTTTGCGCGGTTTTCCCGTCATTGGCAGGCTCCTGTTATTCATCACTATCTCCCCTCATTGCGCCGCAATGGCTTTCATAATGGCTGGCACGGAGATATCAGCCTGCTCAATTTCGGCAATATGACGACGGTCTCGTAAGACAACAATACGATCGGCATAACCCGCCAGTTCTTCCAGCTCAGAGGAAATGACCAGTAACGCCAGGCCTTCGTCACAAAGTTTTTCAATCAGACGGATGATTTCTGCATGGGCACCGACGTCAATCCCACGGGTAGGTTCATCGAGAATGAGGAAACGAGGATTGGTTGCAAGCCAGCGAGACAGCAATACTTTTTGCTGGTTACCACCGGAAAGATACTGAATTTCCTGCTCAGTGCCGGGTGTACGGATGCCAAGGAGTTTGATAAATTTTTCGGCGATCTGATGCTGCTCTTTCATGGGTAAAGGACGCAACCAGCCGCGCTGCGCCTGTAAGGCAAGGATGATATTTTCACGCACTGTAGCCGCGCCGATAATGCCATCGGTTTTACGATCTTCCGGGCAGTAACCAAATCCCAGTTTAGCCGCTTTTCTGGGCGTGCTGATGGCGACTTCTTTGCCATCGACACGTGCATTGCCGCTGTCATGCCCTTTAATGCCAAAAATCAGCTGAGCGGTTTCCGTCCGTCCTGATCCCAGTAAACCCGCCAGTCCGACGATTTCCCCCCGACGTACTTTCAGGTCAAAATGTTCGACCACACCTCGACGCCCATAGCCTTTGAAATCCACTAATGGCTCGCCCGTTACATTTCTATGTTCGGTGCGTTTGAGCAGGTTTTCATCAAAACTGTGTCCTAGCATCATCGGCACGAGATCGATACGCGGTAAATCCACCGTTCGTTCAGACCCCACACGCTTACCGTTTCGCAAAACGGTAATCCGGTCGCTGATCCGATAAACCTGATCGAGGAAATGGGTGACGAAAATCATCCCCACCCCTTTATTACGCAGTTGAACCAGAATATCGAGCAACATACTGACTTCTTTGGCATCAAGGCTGGCAGTGGGTTCATCAAGAATTAAAACCTGTGCAGACAGGTCAACAGCGCGGGCAATTGCCACGATTTGCTGAATCGCAATGGAGTAGGTTGAGAGTGGCTGGCTGACATCCAGATGCAGCCCATAGCCTTCCAGAAGGGCGTCGGCCTGTTGTTCCATCTTGCGCTGATTAACCAGCCCGAAACGGGTTGGCTCGCGCCCAATGAACAAGTTGGCAGCAACAGAGATATTTGGCAGGAGATTTACTTCCTGATATACCGTACCAATCCCCAGCGACTGGGCATCAGCAGTACTGATTGGCTCGATCGGTTTTCCGTTAAGAAAGACCTGGCCAGCAGAACGTTTATAGACACCGGTGAGGGCCTTAATCATTGTGGACTTACCGGCGCCRTTCTCACCTAAAAGGGCAACAATTTCACCGCGTTCGAGGGTAAAGTCGACATTTTCCAGCGCTTTTACGCCGGGGAATTCAACTGATAAGCCGCGTACTTCAAGCAGCGTTTCTGAACCAGGATTATCCGTCACGTCACTACTCCTGCTGCATTCGCTATAAGCGAAAAGGGAATAATTGTTACCGGCTTGCCCGTGAGACAAGCCGGTAAACCGGCTCAGTAACCCATGTTTTTCTTCATGTCATACTCTTTCTGAGCCATGTCCGGCAGGATCAACGCGGATTGAGTCTGAATGAATTTCTTCGGTTGCGTACCATCCTTTTTCATCGCAATCAGCGCATCAAATGCCGGGCCAGCCATGTTTGGTGTCAGCTCAACAGAAGCATTCGCTTCACCCGCCAGCATAGCTTTGTAGATATCAGGAACACCGTCGATAGAGACGATTTTGATCTGCGAACCCGGTTTCAGGCCAGCTTCTTTGATAGCCTGAATTGCACCGATCGCCATATCGTCGTTATGGGCGTAAACAGCACAAATGTTCTTACCGTTTTGCTCAGCCTTGATGAAGCTTTCCATTACTTCTTTGCCTTTACTGCGGGTGAAATCGCCGGACTGTGAGCGGATAATTTTGACGTTTGGTGCAGCTTTCAACGCATCTGCAAAGCCTTGTTTACGATTTAACGCCACACTGGCACCGACCGTACCCTGCAATTCGACAACATTACATGGTTTGCCAGCAGCGTCCTTCACCAGCCAGTCACCCGCCACTTTGCCCTCATATACGCTGTCAGAAGCGACTGCAGCAGTGTAAAGAGACGGATCACTGACCTCGATCGTACGGTCTAACAGGAACACAGGGATCTTAGCTTCTTTAGCTTCGGTCAGAACCGGAGCCCAGCCAGTAGCAACAACAGGAGCGATGAAAATGGCATCAACACCCTGTGCGATGAATGAACGTATTGCTTTGATTTGGTTCTCTTGTTTTTGCTGAGCATCAGATATTTTCAGTGTAATACCACGTTTTTCCGCTTCTGATTTAGAGACTTTGGTTTCCGCAGAACGCCACCCAGACTCAGAGCCGATCTGCGAAAAACCAACAACCAGCGGAGCCGCCTGAACTGCGCCACAAAATGCTGTTGCTACTGCTGCTGCCACAAATAAGCGTTTGTACATGTTTCTTTCCTCGCGTGTAGTCTGAGCTACTTTTTGTTATGACTCGTAGGGTACGGCCAGGACGTTTACCCGACATACGCATTCAGCCGCTACGACAGTTTTGTCGGAAAATGGATAAAAGAATGCGGTCAGGGTTTGATAGTCGTCATAAGACGATGATTAGGTTTAGTACATAGGGAAAATGGGAGCATGAGCGAGGTCACATACGGGGAGAACAATCAATTCGTGCATGTATTCAGCCAAAACATGACAAAAAAACAACTGGCAAAAGCGAAGATTTTGAGCCCATTGGTGCAAATAATCCCCAGAATAGTGGGGCTAAGGGGAAGAGGTTAAAAAAATAGAGAGGAGTTTCAGGAAATTGAGACGAAAAAAAACCCCTCGCTTTCGCGAAGGGTTTAAATATGGCAGGGGCGGAGAGACTCGAACTCGCGACACCCGGTTTTGGAGACCGGTGCTCTACCAACTGAGCTACGCCCCTAAATTACGCTTACTATTATGCCTGCTAATTTAGCAGGCATAATTTTTAATAATTGGCGGAACGGACGGGGCTCGAACCCGCGACCCCCTGCGTGACAGGCAGGTATTCTAACCAACTGAACTACCGCTCCACCGGTTCTTTCACACGTATCAGCAATCGTCTGATACCTGTTTGTTCCTGTTATTTTCCTTGTCAGGGGAAAAGGAACACGTTCTTTAT
>NZ_JBFUHK010000021.1:0-69259 GCF_056402435.1 Rahnella sp. P4_A8
AAACCATAACTTGTTCAGCAAAGACATTCGTGCGCTGAGTTCTGGCTGTGTGAGGGTGAATAAGGCTTCTGAATTAGCCAATATGCTGTTACAGGATGCAGGCTGGAATGACACGCGAATATCTTCTGCATTGCAGGGCGGCAATACTACGTATGTGGCAATACGCCATCATATACCGGTAAAACTGTTTTATCTGACGGCGTGGGTCGCGGATGACGGTAAGCCGCAATTCAGAACAGATATTTACAATTATGATTCAACGGTGAGATCCGGTGCACAAATTCTGCCTCAGGCGGAAATTTTGCTTCAATAAATGCAGTAAAACTAATCTGATAAGGGTCAGAGTATTTGGCCATCGAACGAGCGTGAGCCACTGGCACGCTCGTTTTGCTTATATGGGTTCCCTTGACTCGCAGAAAATTGGCAGTTAAGGTTCAAAACGGCTCAGATCAGAGCTTATTTTTGACTCTCTTACCGGATAGTAAACTGTTCATGAATGAAATCGACAAACATCGCCGTAAATGGCTGGCATTAGGCAGTGCCGCTATGGGGATTGCATTACTTCCAGGTCGTGCATTCGCCACTCTTTCCACACCTCGCCCGCGTATTTTAGTCGTTAACAATATCAATACCGGCGAAACCCTCAAAACCGAGTTTTTTGATGGAAAGCGTTACAACAAGGATGAGTTGGCCCGGTTGAATCATCTGTTCAGGGACTATCGTGCGGAAAAAGTAAAATCTATCGATCCCGCGTTGTTCGATCACCTCTATCGTTTGCAGGTGATGCTTGGCGGAACGAATAAACCAGTCCAGCTGATTTCGGGTTACCGCTCACTGGCGACAAACAACAGCATGCGTGAACCCGGAAGCGGGGTAGCGAAGCACAGCTATCACACGCTTGGGCAGGCAATGGATTTCCACATTCAGGGCATTGAACTGAGCAATATCCGCAAAGCAGCATTAAAAATGCGGATGGGTGGTGTAGGATATTATCCACGAAGTAACTTTGTGCACATCGATACCGGTCCCGCACGGACCTGGTGATGTGTGTAATTAATGGCCTGCCGGAATGTACAGGCCATTTTGTGGAGCTCTATGAAAACCCATCTTATTACCGTCACGGCGTTCAGCCAAAACTGCTCACTGATTTGGTGTGCTAAAACCAATCAGGCCGCCATTGTTGATCCGGGCGGTGAAGCCGCCAGGATCATCCAGGAAGTTTCTGCCAAAGGTGTATTGGTTACGCAAATTTTGCTGACTCACGGACATCTTGATCACGTTGGTGCCGCAGCAGAACTGGCTGCGCACTATCAGGTACCGGTTATCGGACCACAAAAAGAAGATGAATTCCTGCTGGATGCGTTACCGACCCAAAGCCAGATGTTTGGCCTCGACCATTGTGACCCGCTGACGCCGGATACCTGGCTGGAAGAAGGGGATTCAGTGAGTGTTGGTGAAGAAATCTTATCCGTGTTGCATTGTCCAGGCCATACGCCGGGRCATATTGTCTTCATCAATGATAAAGCGCGAATTGCCGTTTCTGGTGATGTGATTTTCAAGGGTGGCGTAGGCCGCAGTGATTTCCCGCGTGGTGACCATCAGGCGCTGATTCATTCCATCAAAACGAAATTATTACCGCTCGGCGATGACATGGTCTTTATTCCCGGTCATGGCCCGATGTCAGACTTTGGTTATGAGCGTAAAACGAACCCGTTCCTGCAGGATGAAATGCCGGTCTGGTAATTACGTTTGCTGTTTATCAACAAAAAACAAAAAGCCCGTCAGGATACCTGACGGGCTTTTTTAATTGAGCAACACTGCTTATCTTTTACAGTACGGCGACGATGGCTTCACACAGCGGTGCCATATTTTCGAGCGTGATGCCGGCAACGTTGATACGGCCGGAGTTCACCGCGTACACGCCGAATTCATCACGTAAACGCAATACCTGATCTTTGGTCAGGCCGCTGAAAGAGAACATCCCGTTCTGGTTAATAATAAAGCTGAAATCCTGTTGAGCGCCTTTTTCCTGCAAGGTGCTGACGAATAGCTGGCGCATACGATGGATACGCAGGCGCATATCGCTTAGTTCCTGCTCCCACAGCGTGCGCAAAGCTTCGTTACCCAGTATGGTGGCTACAACCGCAGCGCCGTGTGACGGCGGGTTGGAGTAGTTTGCACGGATAACCGATTTCATTTGGCTGAAAGCGCGACCGGCAGTTTCTTCATCGGCTGCGACTAACGTACAAGCACCTACGCGTTCATTGTATAAGCCGAAGTTCTTCGAGTAAGAACTGGCGACCAGCAATTCCTTATGTTTTGCCACGAACAGGCGCAGACCCGCCGCATCTTCTTCCAGACCTTTTGCAAAGCCCTGATAGGCGAAGTCGAACAACGGTAACCAGCCGTTGCTCACCGACAATTCTGCCAGCTGTGCCCATTGTTCTTCTGTAGGATCGATACCGGTTGGATTGTGACAGCAGCCATGGAACAGCACCACGTCGCCTGCTTTCGCTTCGCTCAGGCTTTTCAGCATGCCATCGAAATCAAGGCTGTGATTTGCAGCGTCATAGTAATTGTATTCCACAACTTCCAGACCGGAAGCAGAGAACACACCTTTATGGTTCGGCCAGCTCGGATTACTGACCCACACGCGTCTGGCGCTGGTTTGTGTAGCGATGAAATCCGCTGCGATACGCAAAGCGCCGGTGCCGCCCGGAGTCTGTGCGGTGCGTGCCCGTTTATCAGCAATAACCGTGCTGTCTTTGCCAAACAGCAGTTCCTGTGTACAACGGGCAAAATCAGGCAACCCGTCGATACTCAGATAGGTTTTAGTGGTTTCATTTTCCAACAGGAACTGTTCGGCTTTTTTCACGCTGGCCAGAACCGGCGTTTTACCTGTTTCGTCTTTATAAACACCAATCCCCAGATTGATTTTATTAGAGCGGTCGTCAGCGCGGAAAAGATCGGTAAGACCCAGGATAGGGTCAGCAGGTGCTGCAGTGATTTTTTCAAACATGTCGGAAAATTCCATAGCCTGATATTACGAAAGAGGTCATCAGGGTAACGCCAGCGCCCCCTTTTGCCAACCGTTTGCGGCAAAAAGAAAACAGAGTTGTGAGAAGGCGTGGGAGATTAAAATATTTTATAGGCGAGGGTGGAAAAGCGGTATTTTCAAGACTCAGAAATGCAAAAGGCAGAGCCGAAGCTCTGCCTTGATATCCACTTTGATGCGCCCGTAAGCGCATCGTTAAGTGATATTAGAACTGGTATTGCAGACCAACACCCACGATGTCGTCAGTGCTGCGACCCGCTGCTTTGGTGTAGCTGTTGTCGTCCAGCAGGTTGATTTTGTAGTCAACATAGGTAGACATGTTTTTGTTGAAGTAGTAGTAAGTACCAACTTCTACATATTTAACCAGGTCAGCATCGCCGCCAGCGTAGGTAGAACCGTTGTTGGTGAAACCGTTCAGGCTCTTACCTTTAGACTGCAGGTATGCGATAGATGGGCGCAGACCGAAATCGAACTGGTACTGAGCAACAACTTCGAAGTTCTGAGTTTTGTTAGCAATTGCATCCGGGTTACCGTAATCGGTGGTGTTACGTGATTCACCGTAGAAGGTTGCCAGGTACAGGTTGTTAGCGTCGTATTTAGCGCCGAATGCGTATGCGTCAGCTTTGTCGCCAGTGCCGTCTTGTTTCTGAGTAACAGTACGGTTAGAAGAGAAGTAAGCACCAGTAATGCTAACACCTGAGTTGCCGATAGCGTAAGCGGCAGAAGTACCCCAGCCGTCGCCATTGGAATCAACTGCGCCACGACCATCACGACCTTCGTCGTTTTTGCCCTGGTACTGTACAGCGAAGCTCAGGCCATCAACCAGACCGAAGAAGTTGCTGTTACGGTAAGTTGCCACACCGTTAGCACGACCAACCATGAAGTTGTCGTTGTTCTGGTACATGGTGTCATCGCCATAGATTGGCAATTGGTCGGTGTAGGACATTACGTCGTAGATTACGCCGTAGTTACGACCGTAGTCGAAAGAACCTGCATCACCAAATTTCAGACCTGCGAAGCCCAGACGAGTTTTGTTGCCTTCATCGCCAGCACTTTCTGCATGGTTAGCCTGAACGTTGTATTCCCACTGGCCGTAACCGGTCAGTTGGTCAGTAATTTGAGTTTCGCCTTTGAAGCCGAAACGGACATAGGTCTGGTCGCCATCGTCGCCAGCATTGTCAGAGAAGGTGTGACGTGCGTCAACTTTACCGTACAGATCCAGTTTGTTGCCATCTTTGTTATAGATCTCAGCTGCATTAGCTGCACCAGCAACTAACAGAGCAGGGATTACCACTGCAAGAATATTGCGCTTCATCATTATTATTACCCTCATTGGTTTTATTTGGACACCTGCCACTGCCTAAATAATTCTTTACGGAACTATTCACGAAAGTTTGGTGTCTCCTGTGTCTGAACGCACTATTCCATCCGTGGTGAGCTTAATCCACAGCGAAAATGCTACTAAATTACTAAATATGTTTCAGCAGGAAATAATGTATTTCAAAATGTGTATTTTACGGAACTTTGTGACAGGGATCTATCTTTGAAAATGACTAAGGCCAGCAAAGCTGGCCTTAGTTTTGTAACTATTATGTTAATTAAAAATAGTTTAATTAATTAGAAGGTTGCACTACGTGGTGTACGTGGGAACGGGATCACGTCACGAACGTTTTGAACACCGGTTACATAGGCGACTAAACGTTCAAAGCCAAGGCCGAAGCCTGAATGCGGGACTGTGCCGTAACGACGAAGATCGCGATACCACCAATAATCTTCTTTATTTAGCCCCATTTCAGCCATACGGGCGTCCAGTACGTCCAGACGTTCCTCACGCTGAGAGCCACCGATAATCTCACCAATGCCCGGTGCCAGAACATCCATTGCCGCGACGGTTTTACCATCGTCATTCATACGCATGTAGAAGGCTTTGATATCTTTCGGATAGTTTTTAACCACCACCGGCGCTTTGAAATGCTGTTCCGCGAGATAACGTTCATGCTCAGAAGAAAGGTCGACACCCCATGAAACCGGGTTTTCGAATTTCTGATCACAATTCATTAATATTTCTACTGCATCGGTGTAGTCTACCTGGGCGAAATCGGATGTTACAAATCGCTCAAGGCGTGCAACAGCATCTTTGTCTACACGGTCAGCAAAAAAGGCCATATCGTCTGCGCGTTCGTCTAAAACGGCTTTGAAAACATATTTAAGCATGTTTTCAGCCAGTGCTGCGATGTCATCCAGTGTCGCAAATGCGACTTCCGGTTCTACCATCCAGAATTCCGCAAGGTGACGGCTGGTGTTGGAATTCTCTGCACGGAAAGTCGGACCGAAGGTGTAAACCTTGGACAGCGCACAGGCATACGTTTCGCCGTTCAGCTGGCCGGAAACCGTCAGGAACGCTTCTTTGCCGAAGAAATCTTCGCTGAAGTCGATTTCGCCTTTGTCTGTACGCGGCAGATTTTGCAGATCCAGTGTCGATACGCGGAACATCTCACCGGCGCCTTCAGTATCGGAGGCAGTGATCAGCGGTGTGGACACCCAGAAATACCCGTTTTCATGATAGAAACGGTGAATGGCCTGAGAGAGGGTGTTGCGCACACGGGCGACAGCACCAATCAGATTGGTGCGCGGGCGAAGGTGAGCCACTTCACGCAGGTATTCGATGCTGTGGCGTTTTGCCGCCATCGGATAAGTATCAGGGTCATCCACCCAGCCAACAACGTTGACGGTCGTTGCCTGCAACTCAAAACTCTGGCCTTCGCCAGGTGAGGCGACAACAATACCGGTCACTTCTACTGAACAACCCGTCGTCAGACGCAATACGTCTTCCTGATAATTGGGCAGAGAATTATTGATGACGGCCTGTAAAGGATTAAAGCAGGAGCCGTCATAAACGGCGACGAATGAGATACCAGCTTTAGAATCTCTCCGGGTACGTACCCAACCGCGTACGGTGACTTCACTGTCAACCGCAGCACGGCCTTGCAGTACGTCGACTACAGGCACAACGCTCATAGATTTCTCTCTTTCTTTATATATGTTGACTAAGAAATATTGGACACCCTGTAAATAGGGATTTTGCTATGTTACTTAGGCTTTCTCAGGACACAAGCAGAAATCGTCGTCAGCGGACAAGAATTGTGGCGCGAATGAAGAGAGTTGTGGGGAAATATTGAGAGAGTGAATAAAAGCCGAGCAGAATTAGATCGCAACTATATAAAGGAAAGAAAATCTGAATAAAGCGCCGGATTGATTTCCGGCACTTTAGGGAGAGTCAGGACGCTTTTTTCACCAGCGGCAGATCGAAAGCTTTGCGCAGGGCTTTAACAAAAGCTTTGTCCTGGCAAATCGTTTTGCCTGGGCTGTCAGAGAGTTTCGCGACAGGTTTGCCATTGCACTGTACCAATTTAATGACAATATTCAGCGGCTTCACGCCCGGAATATTACATGTCAGACGCGTACCAATCCCGAATATCAGATTCACCCGTTGATGGAAATGGCGATACAGGTGTAACGCTTTGTCCAGATCCAGATTGTCGGAAAAGACCAGCGTTTTGGTCATCGGGTCGATATCCAGCGCATGATAATGCGTTATCGCTTTCTCACCCCATTCAAACGGATCCCCGGAATCATGACGCAGTCCCTGATAGGCATTGGCGAATTTGCTGCCGAAATCACGCAGGAAAGCATCCATCGTAATGCAGTCAGTGAGAGCGATCCCCAGCTGATCCGGATATTCGTCCAGCCAGGCCTGCAACGCCGCGCGCTGGCTGTTAGCCAGAACCGGGCTGATTTGCTGATGTGCCTGGAACCATTCGTGGGCTTGCGTGCCGACCGGTGCCAGCTGCAATTTATGCGCTAAATCGTAGTTACTGGTGCCGACCAGATAAGGGAATTCATTTTTCAGTGTGCTGACGATGGCTTCCTGAACTTCACCGGAGAAACGACGACGGGTACCGAAATCCATCAGACGGAAGGCACCGAGATCGATATCTGCGGCCTGTTCTTTAAAACTGGCGAGATTTTTACGCAGGTGCTCCACTGCCATTTGCGCCGTCACTTGTGGAGAACGCTGGCGATGGACAACTTCACTGATGACCGCGAGCAGCGGCACTTCCCACATAATCACTTCACGCCACGGGCCCTCGATGCGCACATGCAAATGTCCGTTGCGATCGGAAACCATTACATGTTCAGGATTGTAGCGGAAGGTTTTTAGCCAGTTCAGGTAATCCTGCGTGAAGAACGGCAGCCCGGAAAGGTAGGTGAACTCGTCGTCCGTCAGCGCCAGTTGACTCATCATCTGGATTTGCTGGCGGACCTCGCTGGCGTATTCGCCCAGCAGTTCATCACCACGGCAACGGAACTCTGCCACGACGCTGATGTTGTGGTAGCGATGGTAGACTGCTTGCTGCATATGAAGCTTGTAGGCATCGGTATCTAACAGCGAAGTCAAAATCGGGGAGGCGTATGGAGTCATAGCGCGTTTACAGCATCCTCGTCAGAAACTGAGTGTTTGAACACAAACAACCGTTCCGTAAAAAAAACGTTCTGGATAAAACAGCAAAGTCTGTGAAGTATACCGTATTATCCCGTCAAAGAACCCTCATCACATCATAATTGTCGGGGAATGGTCGAGGTCTAAATGTGCTTAAATGTAGGAAATATGGGCAAGCTGGCGATTTTCCGGCGTAAAAAAAGCACGAATTGATTACATAAATTTAATCAATCTGACATTAAGGAAGAAAAAATTGGGGGCGATTAAACCCCGGTTTTCTTATGTTCATTTCGCTACGTTTGTTCACGATAGTAAACGAACTGATGTTTTCGAGAGTGATTCAGGTTTTTTTTGCCCCAAATACCGATCACCCGCATCACGACCAGTATGTGAATACCATGAAGCCATACGACAAGCTGTCCGTGACGGTTGTGTTTTTGCCGGATGCGCCAAACCCGCTGTTTTACAGAAATTTCTGTGTTTTGGTTGAAAGGTGCGCATACGCACTCACAAACTGGCAACAATCTGGGATTTCCTGATGCCTGTGGTAGAGTTTAAAGATAAAAAGTATGAAGGTCGTCCGGTGTGCTGTGCAGCGATTCGCTGACTTGCAAAACCTGCTTCATCAATCAATATCGCCATCACTACTAACCACCAACACGTCAAAAGGTTTTTTATGACTCAACTGCCACAAGCCAAGTTCCGCCACGATTATCGTGCGCCGGACTATACCATCACGGACATTGACCTTAATTTCGAGCTTGATGCACAGAAGACCCTTGTGACTGCGGTCAGTCAGATTAAACGACAGGGCGCAGAGGGCGCGCCGCTGGTGCTCAACGGCGAAGACCTGACCCTTATTAGCCTGAAGGTTAACGGCCAGGACTGGCCAAAATATCAGTTAAAAGAAGGCGCACTGGAAATTACCGGTGTGCCGGAAGCCTTTGAACTGGCGATTGTTAATGAAATTCATCCGGCAAAAAACACTGCGCTCGAAGGATTGTATCTTTCCGGTGAAGCGCTTTGTACGCAGTGTGAAGCCGAGGGTTTCCGCCATATTACGTATTATCTGGATCGTCCGGATGTGCTGGCGCGTTTCACGACCCGCATTGTGGCGGATAAAGCCCGCTATCCTTATTTGCTGTCAAACGGTAACCGTATTGATCAGGGTGAGCTGGAAGGCGGCAAACACTGGATCAAATGGCAGGACCCGTTCCCGAAACCTTGCTACCTGTTTGCGCTGGTCGCGGGTGATTTTGATGTGTTGCGCGATTCCTTCAAAACCCGTTCCGGCCGGGATGTATCGCTCGAACTGTTTGTCGATCGTGGCAATCTGGATCGTGCAGGCTGGGCGATGGAATCCCTGAAGCAGTCCATGAAATGGGACGAAACCCGTTTTAATCTGGAATACGACCTCGACATCTTTATGATTGTCGCCGTTGATTTCTTCAACATGGGCGCGATGGAGAACAAAGGCCTGAATGTCTTTAACTCCAAATACGTGCTGGCGAAAGCCGAAACCGCAACCGATAAAGATTACCTCGGTATCGAAGCGGTGATCGGCCATGAATACTTCCATAACTGGACCGGCAACCGCGTGACCTGCCGCGACTGGTTCCAGCTGAGCCTGAAAGAAGGCCTGACCGTATTCCGCGATCAGGAATTCAGCTCTGATCTGGGCTCGCGTTCAGTTAACCGCATCGATAACGTACGTGTCATGCGTGGTGCGCAGTTCTCTGAAGATGCYAGCCCGATGGCGCACCCGATCCGTCCGGAAAAAGTCATTGAAATGAATAACTTCTACACCCTGACGGTGTACGAGAAAGGTTCAGAAGTTATTCGCATGCTGCACACTTTGCTGGGTGAAGAGAAATTCCAGGCTGGCATGCAGTTGTATTTCGAGCGTCATGATGGCAGCGCGGCAACCTGTGACGATTTTGTACAGGCGATGGAAGATGCCTCAAACGTCGATCTTTCCCTGTTCCGTCGCTGGTACAGCCAGTCTGGTACACCAGTGCTGACCGTGCGCGACGACTATGACGTGGAAAAACAGCAATACACCCTGACTGTCAGCCAGAAAACCCCGCCGACGCCTGATCAGACTGAAAAGCTGCCACTGCATATCCCGCTGGATATTGAACTGTATGACCCGCAGGGCAATGTGATTGCGCTGAAACAACAGGGTAAGACGGTCAGTAACGTGCTGAACGTGACTGAAGCTGAGCAGACGTTTGTGTTTGACGACGTGGAATATCCGCCGGTGCCTTCCTTACTACGTGAATTCTCCGCACCGGTGAAACTCGATTACAAATGGGGCGATCATCAGCTGACTTTCCTGATGAAGTACGCGCGTAATGATTTCGCCCGCTGGGATGCGGCACAAAGCCTGCTGGCAATTTACATCAAACTGAACGTAGCGCGTCATCAGCAGAAACAGCCATTGTCCCTGCCGTTGCATGTGGCAGATGCGTTCCGCGCGGTATTGCTGGATGAGAACATTGATCCGGCGCTGGCGTCGCAGATTCTGACTCTGCCGTCTGAAAATGAAATTGCTGAACTGTTCGATATTATCGATCCTGAAGCGATCAGCGCTGTTCACGATGCGATCACCCGTTGTCTGGCAACCGAAATGGCGGATGAATTCCTGGCGGTTTACAACGCTAACCGTCTGCCTGCATACCGTGTCGTGCATGAAGATATCGGTAAACGTTCGCTGCGTAACACCTGCCTGCATTATCTGGCCTTTGCCGATGTGACGCTGGCAGATCAACTTGTCAGAGCGCAGTTTGAGCAGGCTGATAACATGACGGATTCTCTGGCGGCGATGTCTGCGGCGGTTTCCGCGCAACTGCCTTGCCGTGAGTCCCTGATGGCGGCTTACGATGAGCGCTGGCATCACGACGGTCTGGTGATGGATAAATGGTTTATCCAGCAGGCGACCAGCCCGGCAGCCGATGTATTGCAGAAAGTCCGCTCACTGCTGAACCACCGTTCATTCAGCATGGGCAACCCGAACCGGGTCCGTTCATTAATCGGTGCTTTTGCGTCTGCCAATCCTTCTGCATTCCATGCCGCAGATGGCAGCGGTTATCAGTTCCTGACTGAAATGCTCACCGATCTTAACACCCGTAACCCGCAGGTAGCGGCGCGTATGATCGAGCCGTTGATCCGCCTGAAACGTTATGACCAGAACCGTCAGGCGCTGATGCGTCAGGCGCTGCAACAGCTGAAAGGGCTGGAAAATCTGTCCGGTGATTTGTTCGAGAAAATTACCAAAGCGTTAGATGCGTAATCGCAATTAACCGCAAAGCAAAAGGGCGATGGAAACATCGCCCTTTTTTCGTTTTGTATTCGCTGAACAGAGAGATCAGTTTTGCGCGCGTTTTGCTTCCTGCGCCACCGTGTGTGGAGGCTGTGGCGTCAGCACGCGTTCCAGCACTTCGGCTTCCAGCTCCGCCAGTCGCGCAGAACCTTTACGACGCGGACGTGGCAAATCAACCGTTAAATCCATGCCAATCTGCCCCTGATCGATAAGGATCACACGGTCAGCGACGGTCACCGCTTCACTGACATCGTGCGTCACCAGCAGCACGGTGAAATCATGCTGCTGCCACAAACGCTCGATCAGGCTTTGCATCTCGATGCGCGTCAGGGCATCCAGTGCGCCCAGCGGTTCATCCAGTAACAGCAGGCGAGGGCGGTGGATTAATGCACGCGCCAGTGCCACGCGTTGTTTCTGTCCGCCGGATAATGCTGACGGCCAGTCGTCGGCACGATCTGCCAGCCCGACTTCTTCCAGTGCAGCTTGTGCGGCTTCACGCCACTGGCCTTTCAGGCCCAATCCCACGTTATCAATCACCTTTTTCCACGGCAGCAGGCGGTCATCCTGAAACATGAGACGCGTATCTTCGCGCACCTGACTCAGCGGTGCGCTGGCGCTGAGCAGTTCGCCCTGAGTGGTTTTTTCCAGCCCGGCCAGCAAACGCAGCAGGGTACTTTTGCCACAACCGCTGCGCCCGACGACGGCTACAAACTGGCCGGGCGGAATGCGCAGATTGATATCGTTCAGCACGGCGCGGTTACCGTATTTTTTGGTGATGCCGGACAGTGTCACCGGCGTGCCTTGCGGAATACGTGCGGGGGCGTTCATGCGGCATCTCCTTGTTTTTTCTGATATGCAGGGTGCCAGCGCAGCCAGACACTTTCCAGCAGGCGGGCAAGGACATCGGCCAGTTTGCCAAGAATGGCGTAAAGCACGATGGCGACAACCACGACGTCAGTTTGTAAAAACTCGCGGGCATTCATCGCCAGATAACCAATCCCGGAGTTGGCGGAAATGGTTTCGGCCACAATCAACGTCAGCCACATGAACCCCAGCGCAAATCGTACGCCGACCATAATTGATGGCAACGCGCCCGGTAATACCACCTGAATAAACAGCGGGAAACCGGAAAGCCCGTAACTGCGCGACATTTCAAGCAGACCGCGGTCGATATTGCGGATGCCGTGGTAGGTGTTGAGATAAATCGGGAACAACGTTCCCAGCGCCACCAGGAAGATCTTGGCGGATTCATCAATGCCGAACCACAGGATCACCAGCGGGATCAGCGCCAGATGCGGAATGTTTCGTAGCATTTGCAGAGAACTGTCGAGCAGACGTTCGCCCCAGCGGGAAAGCCCGGTAATAAAGCCGAGAAGCAAGCCGAGACTGCCGCCGATAGCGAAACCAATCAGAGCGCGGAAGGTACTGATTTTCAGGTTCTGCCACAGCTCGCCACTCTTCGCCAGTGTCCAGAAGGCTTCCACCACTGCGCTGGGAGCGGGCAGAATGCGGTTGGATAACCAGCCCGCTTCGACAGCTAACTGCCAGCCACCGATCAGAACCACCGGCACTACCCAGGGAGCAGCGCGGTTCAGCCAGCGTTGTGTCGTTGTCATCGGTATTCTCCTCAGTGCTGACTGGCGGTGCGTTTGGTCGCAAAGTCATGAGCGACCAGCTCGCCACGCGGCAAAATGGCTTTCTTCACAGTATTGTCATCTTCCGGTTTCGCCAGTTCCAGATGCGGGAACAGCAGTTCGCTGACGCGGTACGCTTCTTCCAGATGCGGATAACCGGAGAAAATAAAGGTATCAATGCCCAGATCAGCATATTCCTGCATACGCGCGGCGACGGTCGGGCCATCGCCCACCAGCGCTGTCCCGGCTCCGGTGCGTACCAGACCAATGCCGGCCCAGAGATTCGGGCTGATTTCCAGCTTGTTGCGGTCGCCGCCGTGCAATGCCGCCATACGATGCTGGCCGACAGAGTCGGTTTTAGCGAAAGCCGCCTGCGCGCGTTGAATAGTTTCATCATCCACGTTGGCGATAAGTTTGTCGGCAGCACGCCAGGCTTCCTCGTTGGTTTCACGCACAATCACGTGCAGACGAATGCCGAAACGCACGGTGCGGCCTTGTGCGGCAGCTTTGGCACGCACCTGTTCAATTTTCTCTTTCACTAACGCCGGAGGTTCGCCCCAGGTCAGATAAAGTTCCACCTGCTCGGCGGCGAGATCCTGCGCTTCGTCGGAAGAACCACCGAAATACAGCGGCGGGCGGGGGTATTGAACCGGTGGATGCATCAGGCTCGCGCCTTTGACCTGAATGTGTTTGCCTTCGTAATCGACGGTTTCACCTTCCAGAACACGACGCCAGATACGCGTAAATTCCGCCGACGCTTCATAACGTTCTTTATGATTGAGGTGTAAACCTTCAGCCGCCAGTTCAGCCGGATCGCCACCGGTCACCAGATTAAACAGTGCACGACCGCCGGAAAGCCGGTCGAGTGTTGCCGCCTGACGGGCTGCCAGTGTCGGAGAAATAATGCCGGGACGCAGCGCCACCAGGAATTTCAGACGTTGTGTGACAGAAATCAGGGAAGCCGCTACCAGCCATGAGTCCTCGCATGAACGACCCGTTGGCAGTAGCACGCCGCCAAAACCTAAACGGTCAGCCGCTTGCGCGATCTGCTGAAGATAGCCGTGATCGACCACGCGGGCACCTTCTTCTGTGCCTAAATAGCGGCCGTCGCCGTGGGTAGGTAAAAACCAGAATACGTTCAGACTCATCGTTGTGTTCCTCTCAAAGTGTGCGATTCGTTACCGCTCAGCGGCGGCTAAATGGATGTTCAGTTAGCTTGTACGGCTGGTTTCCAGATGCGGTCTTTAATTTCAACCGGCTTTGGCAAAATATGGTTCTGATAGAACAAATCGGCGGTTTGCTGCTGGCGCTTTTCTGTTTCCGCACTGACCGGCGTGATAGGCATATCCGGCAGATGATCCAGATAAGAGGCGACCACTTTTTCCGGTAACCCCATCGACTGAGAAAGCAGTTTGATACTTTGTTCACGGTCAGTTTTGGTCAGCGCATTCGCCTGCGTTAACACTTCCAGAACCTGACTGATGAACTGAGGATTGGCCTCGGTGTATTTTTTCGGTGCCAGATAGAAGGAGCCCGTCTGGTGGAGCGTCGAGCCGTCGGTCAGAACGCGCACATCACCCTGAACTTGCGCGGCCGAATAATACGGATCCCAGATAGCCCAGGCATCCACATCATGTTGCTGGAATGCGGCCCGTGCATCGGCAGGGGTCAGATAGACCGGCTGGATATCGCTGAATTTCAGGCCCGCCTGTTGCAGGGCACGCAACAGCAGGTTGTGCGAACTGGAGCCTTTCTGGAAAGCGACTTTATGACCTTTGAGATCTGCGACGGTTTTGATCGGACTCTTGCTGTCGACCAGAATCACTTCTGCTTTCGGTTTCGGGGGTTCAGAGCCGATATACAACAAATCTGCCCCCGCTGCCTGCGCGAACAACGGCGGCAAATCACCGGTACCGCCCAGATCAATACTTCCGACGTTCAGCGCTTCAAGAATTTGCGGCCCGGCAGGGAATTCTACCCAGCTTATTTTTGTGTCCGGGAAACGTTTTTCCAGTAACTGGTGTGATTTCGCCAGCACCAGTCCGACAGATCCTTTCTGATAGGCAATACGTAATTGCGCCGGATCCTTTTCCTGAGCCGTTGCGGTGCCGCTCAGGAAAAGGCTGGTCAGCAGGCTGGCCACAACCGGGATACGGCGTAATAAAGAGAAAGAAGCAGGCATGATTAATTCCTTTTAAAGTCAGACACGCAGTGCTTGCGCAGAAAGGGATGCAACAGACGGAAGCTGCGGACGGCGGCGGCTCAGCGCCAGGTAGAAGTTTTCCAGAGATTCGATCAAACGCTCTTCCAGTGCGGGGGCCAGCTTCGCAGGGAACGTCTGATAATCGGTGATCAGGCTGTCATCTGCGAAAACGCCCTGCAAAACTTCCTGTGCTTTCAGCGAGGCGAGTACCGGTTTTAGGGCGTAATCGACGGCCAGCATATGGCCGATAGATCCGGCTGTAGCCAGTGGCAACACCACTTTATGGTCGAGCGCGCGTTCTGGCAGTAAATCGAGCAGGGTTTTCAGTGCGCCGGAAAAAGACGCCTTATACACTGGTGTGGCGACGATCAGGCCATCAGCACTCGCCAGTTCAGCATTCAGTTGCTTGAGTTGCGGGCTGCCAAAATTAGCGAAAAGCAGATCGTCTGCTGAAAAATCCTGAATATTGTAGGTAAAGACTTCAACGCCACGGCTCGCCAGCCACTGGTGGCTGAGTGCCAGCAGGGAAGAGGAGCGGGAGGGTTGTCGCGGACTGCCTGCCAGAGTCACTACACGCATTTGCTTATTCCTTATAACAATCTGTTATAGAACTATCATTTTTCTTAACGAAGTGAGGTAAACCTAGCAGGCAGAGGCGGCGCAGCGGAAATCTCAATTTTGGCTATGGAAAGTTTCAAATCAGATAAAGCACGTGTCGGGTGTGCTGTGGGGCGATGGGGGGAAAGGAAATAAAAGTGAATTAAAGGTAACAAAAAGGTAATCGTTTGCGCAGCGAAGCAATTATTTGGCCAATATGCCGGTTATCATTTCCAATTGTCCGGCGCTTAGTCAATAATACCGCCCCGTCTAGCCACCGGGAATCCAGGAGTCTCCATGTATTATCCTCTTGTCAGGAAAGCACTGTTTCAGCTCGATCCAGAGCGCGCCCACGAGTTAACCTTTCGTCAGTTGAGCCGCATTTCCGGCACCCCGTTTGAATTCTTGATCCGCCAGTCAGTGCCCACCAAACCGGTAAACTGCATGGGATTATCCTTTAAGAACCCTTTGGGACTGGCCGCAGGCCTGGATAAAGACGGCGAATGTATTGATGCGCTGGGCGCAATGGGCTTTGGATTTATTGAAGTCGGTACTGTGACCCCGCGTGCGCAGGCCGGTAATGATAAGCCGCGTTTATTCCGTATTGTGGAAGCTGAAGGCCTGATTAACCGCATGGGTTTCAATAACCATGGCGTGGATAATCTGGTGAATAATGTCAAAAAATCACATTTTGGCGGCATTCTGGGGATTAATATTGGCAAGAATAAAGATACGCCTGTTGAGCACGGCGCAGACGATTATCTGACCTGTATGGAAAAAGTATATCCGTACGCCGGTTATATCGCGGTGAATATTTCATCACCTAACACGCCGGGATTACGTTCACTGCAATACGGTGAAGCGCTGGATGATTTGCTGGCAGCGATTAAGAATAAGCAGCTTGAGTTACAGCAACGGCATCAGAAATATGTGCCTGTTGCGGTGAAGATCGCACCGGATCTTTCTGAGGAAGAATTGATCCAAATAGCCGACAGTTTAGTGCGCCATAATATGGATGGCGTGATTGCGACCAATACCACACTCGATCGTAAACTGGTTCAGGGGCTAAATTATTGCGAACAGGTTGGTGGTCTGAGCGGGCGCCCGTTGCAGCTGCGCAGCACAGAAATTATCCGCATGCTCTCTCATGAATTACAAGGGCGTCTGCCGGTTATTGGTGTTGGCGGTATTGATTCATTAACGGCGGCCCGTGAGAAAATGGCCGCAGGCGCTTCCTTAATTCAAATCTATTCCGGCTTTATCTTTAAAGGTCCGGGTCTGATCAAAGATATTGTTACCCATATCTAATATTTTTCATCCTGAAGACGAGTCAGGGGTTTATTTATTAACCCGGCTCGTCTATATTTTGTCCACTGACCGTAATTCAGGCTCAGGATTTGTCTGATATCGTTTCGTTACTGAAAAATCTATTCTTACAGATTAGCCGGTAATGAAGTCAGGCAGAGGGCATGAGGGTAAACAGGATGACGAAATGAAAATTAAACCAGATGATAATTGGCGTTGGTATTTTGATACAGAACATGACCGGCTTATGCTGGACCTCGCCAATGGCATGATTTTCCGTTCCCGTTTTCCCGCCAAAATGTTAACTCCTGATGCTTTCGGAAATATGTCATTTTGTGTCGATGATGCGGCGCTGTATTTTGATTTTGAAGAACAGTGCAAACATATTCGTCTCGCAGCTGAACAACGCGCTGAATTAGTTCTGAACGCCTTAGTCGCTTATCGTTTTTTAAAACCGCTGATGCCGAAGAGCTGGCATTTCAGTCAGCAGATGCGTCCTTTCCAGCCTGCGAATGGTCAGCTTGCTCAGGTGCAGGTGATGGAAAGCGGTGAACAGGCGACATTACTGGTGGTAGAATCCGGTGATAATGCCAGTCTGTGCCTGCTGGCGCAGGAACGGCTGACGGTCGCAGGGCGCGGCATGGTGCTGGGGGATGCTATTAAAGTGATGCATGACCGGCTAATGCCAGCAGCATTCCGCGTTGACAGGGATGATGTTTACGATCAGGCAGTTTAGTTTCCTGCCTGATCCTCATTAAATACATCTCTAGCCGAGCACGATATCCGTAGCCGGAATACAACTACACGCTAATATCGTTCCATCTTTTCCCACTGCACTCTCTTTCAGCGGTGCCACTTTTCCTTCTTTCAATATCATCCTGCACGCGCCACAAATTCCTGCACGACAGGAATAGGGGATACGTAATCCCTGCAATTCCAGCTGCTCGAGCAAAATCTGCTGATTGTTGCCGGTAAACTGCGTTCCCTGATAATTAATGCGGACGTCCTGCGCGGTGCTTTTTGGCGCTTCCACATTTTCAATGATATCGCCCGCGCAGTAAGGCCGTGGTGGCCTGGTTGCCAGCACCTGAACGCTGTCGCCTGCGCGGATCACGCCGCTGTTGCGGGCAATCATGTTCTGACCGAAATCGACATCGCCGTCGCTGGCGGTACGATAGCCCTGCAATGTTTTCAACGGTTCGCCACGCGGATGTTTGCGACCTTTTTCGATACTGACTGTGGTAAAAATACAGCGGCTGCAAGGTTTCACCAGATCGAAAATCACTTCCCCGATGCGGATCGTCTGCCAACTGTCTTCGGCATAGGCTTGTGCGCCGCTGACCACGATGTTCGGCCTGAATTGCTCAATCCTGACACCGCCCGGACAGCGGCGCTGTAAATCCTGCATTGAGGCTTCATTGATCAGCAGATACGGGAATCCGTCAGCAAACGACAGCGGCACTTCCGGATGTTTTTTTACCCGGCGCGTCGGTTCATCGCCAACCCAGCGCAGTTGAACGTCACGCTTTAAATAGCCACTTAACCAGCGATTTACGGGTTCCGGCGCGATGAGTGAGGTAAACTGATTGCCCCAGACTTCCGTCGGCGAGTGAACGCCTGCGAAATCACGAAATTTGACTGTGATGCTTTCGCCTTCGGGCGCGGAGATCATCAGACCATCGGGCAACAAAACCGGCGTGAACAGAACGAGGTTCGGATACTGGCGGGCTGTAATGAACATGCCTTGCGGATCGGTAATCATAAACTGGCGATCGAACGCCAGGCCGGTTGCTGTCACCAGCGAGTATGAAACCTGCAGGCCGCGCATGGATTTGACCGGGTGAACAAATAAACGTGAAAGAATGGGCACTGAAGACTGCCTCTCAGAGTGTAAAGTCTTAAGAAGAACCAGAGACTTTATGACAAGAGGCGGGGATTAGCTATAATGCGCAACAATTTTATTTTTGGTGATATGTCGATATGAACTCTTTGTTTGCCAGCACGGCGCGTGGACTGGAAGAACTGTTAAAAAGCGAACTGGAAACGCTGGGTGCGCAAGCCTGTAAAGTTGTGCAGGGAGGGGTGCATTTTGAAGGTGACGATCGCCTGCTGTACCGCAGCTTATTGTGGAGCCGTCTGGCTTCGCGCATCCTGTTGCCGCTGAACGAATTCAAAGTTCACAGCGATCTGGATCTTTATCTTGGCGTGATGGCGATCGACTGGCCGGCCGTTTTTGGCGTGGAAAAAACCTTCGCTGTGCATTTCAGCGGCCTGAATGACGAAATCCGTAACAGCCAGTACGGTGCACTGAAAGTGAAGGACGCCATCGTCGACAGCTTTACCCGCAAAATGGACGAACGCCCGAATGTGGCGAAACAGCAGCCCGACATCCGCGTAAACGTCTTCCTGCAACGTGATACCGCCAGCGTCGCGCTGGATCTCAGCGGCGAAGGCCTGCATCAGCGCGGCTACCGCGATCTGACCGGTCAGGCGCCGCTGAAAGAAAACCTGGCAGCAGCGATTGTAATGCGCTCCGGCTGGCAGGCGGGCACACCGATGGTCGATCCGATGTGTGGTTCCGGGACATTGCTGATTGAAGCGGCAATGATCGCTGCCGATCGCGCGCCTGGCTTACATCGTCAGCACTGGGGCTTTACCGGCTGGAATAAATTTGACGCTGAACTGTGGCGCGAACTGACCGCAGAAGCGCAGGTTCGTACCCGCCGTGCGGTGCAGGAAACCACGTCCCGTTTCTTCGGTTCTGATATCGACCGTCGCGTGATTGAGATGGCGCGTGCGAACGCCCGTCGCGCTGGTGTTGCGGAACTGATCAGCTTTGAAGCCTCAGAAGTTGGGAAACTGGTGAATCCGCTGCCGGAAGGCCCGGTGGGTACGGTCATCAGCAACCCGCCATACGGCGAGCGTCTGGAAAGCGAACCGGCATTGATTGCGCTGCATAACATGCTCGGCCGCATCATGAAGACCAAATTTGGTGGCTGGCAGTTGTCGCTGTTCAGTGCGTCACCGGAATTGCTGAGCTGCCTGCAACTGCGTGCTGAGCGCCAGTTCAAAGCTAAAAACGGCCCGCTGGAATGTGTGCAGAAAAACTATCAGCTGGCAGAAAACCCGACGGGTGCGGCCGGTACGCAAATGGCGGAAGATTACGCTAACCGCCTGCGTAAAAACGTCAAAAAACTGGAAAAATGGGCCAAACAGCAGGGCATTGAATGCTATCGCCTGTATGATGCCGATTTGCCGGATTATAACGTTGCGGTTGACCGCTATGGCAGCAAAGTGGTGGTGCAGGAATATGCGCCGCCAAAAACGGTTGATGCACAAAAAGCCCGTCAGCGCTTGTTTGACGTGATAAACGCCACCCTGTCTGTACTGGATATTTCATCCAGCCAGTTGATCCTGAAAACCCGTGAGCGCCAGAAAGGCACCAGTCAGTACGAGAAACTGGCGCAGAAAGGTGAGTTCCTGCTGGTTGAGGAATTCAACGCTAAACTGTGGGTTAACCTGACGGATTATCTCGATACCGGCTTGTTCCTTGATCACCGCATCGCCCGCAAAATGCTGGGTGAAATGAGCAAAGGTAAAGACTTCCTTAACCTGTTTGCTTACACCGGTACCGCCAGTGTTCATGCTGGCCTGGGCGGCGCGCGCAGCACGACCACGGTAGATATGTCCCGCACATATCTGGAATGGGCGGAAAAGAACCTGCGTGCCAACGATCTGACCGGCCGCCAGCATCGACTTATCCAGGCGGATTGCCTGTCTTATCTGGGCATGTGTGACGAACAGTTTGATGTGATCTTTATCGATCCACCGACGTTCTCCAACTCGAAACGTATGGCCGAAAGTTTTGACGTACAGCGTGATCATCTGGCTCTGATGAAAGATCTGAAACGCATTTTACGTCGCAACGGCACCATTATGTTCTCCAACAACAAGCGCGGTTTCCAGATGGATCTCGACGGACTGAGTAAACTGGGGCTGAGCGCGAAAGAAATCACCAGCCAAACCCTGTCACAGGATTTCGCCCGTAATCGTCAGATTCATAACTGCTGGCTGCTGTCCCATGCCGGCGAGGAAAAATAAAGTTTATGTCGTTAATTAGTATGTCAGGTGCCTGGCTGTCATTCAGTGACTCGCCGCTGTTGGATAACACCGAATTACACATCGAGCCGAATGAGCGTGTCTGTCTGGTTGGCCGTAACGGTGCCGGTAAATCGACGCTGATGAAGATCCTGAACCGCGAAGTGYCGCTCGATGACGGGCGTATCGTGTATGAGCAGGATTTGATTGTTGCGCGTCTGCAACAGGATCCGCCGCGCAATGTCGAAGGTACGGTGTTTGATTTCGTCTCCGAAGGTGTGTTCGAGCAGGCTGAACATCTGAAGGCGTATCACGCGATTTCGCATCTGGTTGAAACCGACCCGAGCGAAAAGAACATGAACAAACTGGCTCAGGTGATGGAGATCCTCGATCATCAGGGCCTGTGGCAGCTCGACAGCCGTATCAACGAAGTATTGCTGAAGCTGGGTCTGGATGCAGATACAGAGCTGAAATCCCTGTCCGGCGGCTGGCTGCGTAAAGCGGCGCTGGGCCGTGCTCTGGTCAGCGCGCCTCATATTCTGCTGCTCGATGAACCGACGAACCATCTGGATATCGAAAGTATCGCGTGGCTGGAAGATTTCCTGAAGGAATTCCAGGGCAGCATTATCTTCATTTCCCATGACCGTTCTTTCATCCGCAATATGGCGACGCGCATTGTCGATCTTGATCGCGGCAAACTGGTGTCTTATCCAGGTAATTACGAAGCCTATCTGCTGGCAAAAGAAGAAGCCTTACGCGTTGAAGAACTGCAGAACGCCGAGTTTGATAAAAAACTGGCGCAGGAAGAAGTGTGGATCCGTCAGGGTATCAAAGCCCGCCGTACCCGCAACGAAGGCCGCGTACGCGCTCTGAAAGCCCTGCGTAAAGAGCGTTCCGATCGCCGGGAAGTGATGGGCACCGCCAAAATGCAGGTGGTCGAAGCCGCGAGTTCAGGCAAGATTGTCTTTGAAATGGAAGACGTTTATTACAGCATTGCCGGAAAACAACTGGTGAGCAACTTCTCTGCGCAAGTCATGCGTGGTGATAAAATTGCGCTGATTGGCCCGAACGGTTGTGGTAAAACGACGTTGCTGAAACTGATGTTAAGTAAGATTCAGGCAGACAGCGGCCGTGTTCACTGCGGTACTAAACTGGAAGTGGCGTACTTCGACCAGCACCGTGCTGAGCTGGATCCTGAGCGTACGGTGATGGATAACCTGGCCGAAGGTAAGCAGGAAGTGATGGTCAATGGCCGTGCACGCCATGTACTGGGCTACCTGCAGGATTTCCTGTTCCACCCGAAACGTGCCATGACACCGGTGAAAGCGCTGTCAGGTGGCGAACGTAACCGCCTTCTGCTGGCAAAATTATTCCTGCGCCCAAGCAACCTGTTGATCCTCGATGAACCGACCAACGACCTGGATGTGGAAACTCTTGAACTCCTGGAAGAGATGATCGACAGCTATCAGGGCACGGTACTGCTGGTGAGTCATGATCGTGAATTCGTTGATAACTCGGCAACCGAATGCTGGATTTATGAAGGCGATGGCGTGATCAACAGCTATGTCGGTGGTTACCATGATGCACAGCATCAGCGCCGCAACCAGAAGCCAATCCGTCAGGCGGTGACCACGGAAAATAAACCCGCTGCACAACCTAAAGCAGAACCGGCCAAACGCACCGCGAATAAGCTCAGCTATAATCAGCAACGTGAGCTGGAACAATTGCCTTCGCAAATCAGCACTCTGGAAGAAAAAATCAGTGCCTTGCAACAGCAAATGAGCGATGCGAATTTCTTCACCCTTCCTCATGAAGAAACGCAGCAGGTGCTCACCGCTTTCGCTGCCGCAGAGCTTGAGTTAGAGCAGGCGTTTGAACGTTGGGAAGCGCTGGAAGCGCAGAAGAACGCTTAACACTGCCTCATGATTGGCAACCGGATAAAGGGAAGGCCGGTTGCCGATATTCGTAGTCTTTCCGCTGTTGAGGAGTCGATAGTGTGTTCTGACGCCCATGATCATGACCCGCACATATTATGTCCCCAATGCGATATGCTGGTGGCAATACCCGGCCTGCACATCGGGCAAAAAGCGGTGTGTCCCCGTTGCCACACTACGCTAACCTCCCGCTGGAATGAGCCTCGAAGACGTCCTGTCGGTTATGCCATCAGTGCGTTGTTCATGCTGTTGCTGGCCAATCTCTTTCCTTTCGTCAATATGAATGTTGCCGGGCTGAGCAGCGAAGTCACGCTGGTGCAAATCCCTCAGGTTCTGGTTTCAGAAGACTATGCCAGCATGGCGTCGTTATTCATGATCGTGGTGCAACTGCTCCCGGCCATCTGCATGCTGTCCATTATCATCCTCTGCCAGAGTTTCAATATTCCCGTTCGCTGGAAAGTTGTCATTGCCCGGACCTTATTCCAACTGAAAGCCTGGTGTATGGTCGAGATTTTCCTTGCCGGGGTACTGGTCAGCTTCGTGAAACTCATGGCTTATGGCGACGTGGGCGTGGGCAGCAGTTTTTATCCCTATGTCCTGTTTTGCCTTCTGCAATTGCGTGCCTTTCAATGTACTGACCGTCTTTGGATATGGCAGCACATCGAACCTGCTCCGGCGGTAGATCAGCCACTGCGCATGGGAGAAAGCGGTCTGCGTCAGGGTCTGCGATCCTGTCATTGCTGCATGGCAATTTTACCGGTTGATCAGAAAGAATGCGGCCGTTGCAAAACCCATGGTCATGCACGGCGTAAAAATAGTCTGCAATGGACAATGGCTCTGCTGGTGACCTCCGTTCTGCTGTATATCCCGGCAAATCTGTTGCCTATCATGATCACTCAGGTACTGGGTAATCCGATACCGTCTACGATTATGGCCGGGGTGGCGCTGTTATGGAGCGAAGGTTCCTATCCCGTGGCTCTGGTTATTTTGATCGCCAGTATTATGGTACCGACGCTCAAAATGATCGCTATTGGCTGGCTATGCTGGGATGCGAACAGTAATAAAGAGATCGACAGGGAACGATTACATGTCATTTACGAGGTGGTTGAGTTCGTTGGCCGCTGGTCAATGATCGACGTGTTTGTTATTGCGGTACTGGCGGCGCTGGTGAGAATGGGGCAACTGATGAGTATTTATCCGGATATTGGCGCGCTGCTGTTCGCCGGCGTAGTTATCCTCACCATGTTTGCCGCAACGACATTTGACCCAAGGCTCATTTGGGATCGTGCTGGAATGAAGTCTACAAAGGAGCCACAAGATGGCGGGAAATAACATGGCAGAGCATGACGGAACTGCCAAAGTAGAGAAAATTAAACGCTGGTCGCCAGTGTGGATCGTACCGATCGTCACTGCGCTGATTGGCGCGTGGATCCTGTTTTATCACTACAGCCATCAGGGCCCGGAAGTCACGCTGATCACTACCACCGCTGAGGGCATCGAAGGTGGCAAAACCACCATCAAAAGCCGTAACGTCGATGTCGGTAAAGTAGAGTCCGTTACGCTTAGCGATGATTTACAACAAGTTATCATCAAAGCACGACTGAACACCGGCATGGAAAAAATGCTGCGCGGGGACTCTGTTTTTTGGGTAGTGAAACCGCAAATCGGACGTGAAGGCATCTCCGGTCTGGGCACATTATTGTCCGGCGCTTATATTCAGCTGCAGCCGGGTAACAAGGGGGGAGAAAAATCAGAATATAAACTGGATGACTCCCCCCCGCTGGCTTCACCTGATGCGAAAGGGATCCGCGTGAGTCTGGAAAGTGAGCGTTCCGGTCAGCTGAGTCCAGGCGACCCGGTGTTGTTCCGGGGTTTCCAGGTCGGTACGGTGGAAACCAGTCACTTTGATCCGAAAGCACGTAACATCAAATACCAGCTTTTCATCCGTGCGCCTTACGACACACTGGTGACTGATAACGTGCGTTTCTGGAAAGACAGCGGCGTGAACTTCGATATGTCTGCCGCCGGTATGCGTGTCGAAATGGGGTCACTGACCACGTTATTTAGTGGTGGTGTCAGCTTTGATATTCCGAATGGCTGGACGCAGGGCAACGAAGCCAAAAATGGTGACAGTTATAAGCTCTTTGATGATCAGAAAAGCATTCAGGAATCGCTGTATACCCGTCACACGGATTACGTGATGTTCTTCTCGGATTCTATTCGCGGTCTGCAACCTGGCGCACCTGTTGAATTCCGTGGTATTCGTCTGGGTACTGTGGCCGAAGTGCCTTATCCGATGAATGTGGTGAAACAGCAGATGTCGGACGATTATCGCATTCCTGTGCTGATCCGCATTGAACCCGATCGCTTCGTTCAACTGCTGGGCAGTAATTTCAATATTGAAGATCATATCCGTGACGGTATTGCTCAGGGTCTGCGTGCTTCGATGAAATCCGCCAACCTGTTAACAGGGGCGATGTATATCGATCTGGATTTCTATCCGAATGAAAAACCGTGGAAAGGGCCGCTGGAAATCGGCGGGCATAAATTGTTGCCGACGGTGAGCGGAGGCTTTGCACAGATTCAGCAAAAACTGATGACAACCCTCGATAAGATCAACAATCTGCCAATCGAACCGATGATGCGCGAAGCGACAAGTACGCTGGCTGAAAGTCAGAGGACGATGAAGTCAACGCAGAAAACGATTGAGTCTCTGAACGCGATTGTCAGCAGTAAAGAGATGAAAAATCTGCCTCAGGATATGCAGCAGACGCTGATTCAGTTGAACCGCAGCCTGAAAGGCTTCCAGCCTGGTTCGCCAGCGTACGGCAATCTGGTCGGCGATATGCAGAGTCTGGATAAAACCCTGCGTGAGCTGCAACCGGTATTGAAAACGCTGAATCAGAAAAGTAACGCACTGATTTTCGCTGCCCCAGGGCAAGATGATCCTCAGCCGAAGAAGGCCAAATAATGATGAAATGGATACCTGTCGTCTTAGCATTATTCCTGACTGCCTGTAGCAGCAGTGATCAGAAAACCTACTACCAGTTGCCTGTGCTGAGCAGCACCGTAACAACAGGTAGCGTGATGTCTGCAGGTGCCGTACAGCGGCATCTGTGGGTTGAGCGGGTGAGTGTTGCTGATTATCTGGCAGGGTCAGGGCTGGTATATCAGACCAATGATGTGCAGTACACGCTGACCCAGAATAATCTCTGGGCCAGTCCGTTGGATCAGCAACTACAGCAAGCACTGGTCACCTATTTACGCCGGGACTTGCCGGGCTCGCTGGTTTCCACTCAGGCGGCGAATACCGACGATCAGGATGTGCTGAACGTTAATGTCACCGGTTTCCATGGCCGCTATGACGGTATTGTGATCGTCAGTGGCAGCTGGAGCCTGACACGCAACGGGCAGATGATTCAGCGTGATTTCACCCTGAATCTCAAGCAARACGAAGATGGCTATGACGCGCTGGTCAGAACGTTGGCTACCGGCTGGCAGCAAGAAGCGGGCCAGATTGCTGCGCAGATAAGATGACGTTTTTTTAAGCTTAATATTTTTTAAGTTAAAGATAAAAAATCCCGGTTTCTGACCTGACAGACACCGGGATTTTTTTATGGGGATCAGCCAGATGAGGGATTAATTGGCGCGATTATTTTGTGCGCAATCCAATAATATAGCTCACAAATATGACATTGGCGTGAATTTTGCGCATTGACCTCTCCTCATATTGCAGCTATTTGTTAGATGTGGACGCAGAAGCGGGCCACTGTTTTCTTTCCACCTGACCTGAATAATGAGGGATACAAGGCATGAAGAGACAAAAACGCGATCGCCTGGAACGGGCACAATCACGTGGATATCAAGCAGGTATTGGCGGACGCTCAAAAGAGATTTGTCCGTACCAATCATTAGATGCCCGATCACACTGGCTCGGGGGTTGGCGACAAGCCATGGAGGACAGGGCTGTTACCGCTTAAGCGGCTACCCTGTCAGAATAAGGAACAACCTCCGCTGTGCGCGGAGGTTTTTGTTTGTGGCAAATACCATCCCTGTTCGCTGAAAAACACGCATAAAAAACGGCGAGCCCATCAGACTCACCGTTTTATCAGACTCAGCAACAGGCTCTCTTAGAAAGCAGCCGCGTCTTTGAACAAACCCACTTTCAGATCAGTTGCGGTGTAAATCACCACACCATCAACCAGCACTTCACCATCAGCTACGCCCATGATCAGTTTACGGTTGATAACACGTTTGAAATTCAGTCGGTAGGTGACCAGTTTTGCGGTTGGCAGAACCTGACCAGTGAATTTAACTTCACCCACACCCAGTGCGCGGCCTTTGCCTTCGCCACCGAGCCAGCCCAGATAGAAGCCCACTAACTGCCACATGGCATCCAGACCCAGACAACCAGGCATTACCGGATCGCCAATAAAGTGACAACCAAAGAACCACAGATCAGGGTTGATATCTAATTCAGCTTCAACATAGCCTTTGCCATGGGTGCCGCCGTCTTCTTGCATCTTAACGATACGATCCATCATCAGCATATTGCCTGATGGTAACGGAGGGCCACCAGCGCCGAACAGTTCACTGCGGCCAGAAGCTATGAGGTCTTCTTTCGTATAGGAATCGCGTTTATCTACCATGTTCTATGTAAGCCTTATTTTAATGAAGGGCGAAGTTTAGCGAACAGCTGTAAGCTGAACAACTCCGATCAGCTGCGATTGAACCAGTTCAACCAGCGAAGAGGCCACGGATAACGCGGGCTGCCTTGCGATGTCGCCAGCGCAATACGCTGCTGAATTAATCCCAGCAGACTCGGACGCTCTTCTTCAGCTTCTTCTTCGTTTGTGTAAATCAATCCGGTCAGGATAGGTAGCGCTTCGGCTGCGTTATCAACTGCCCATAAATGAAACTGGCCTTCGCGAACGGCGTCCAGAACCTGCTGATGCAGGCACAGGTTGCGCACGTTGCTGGTTGGCAGAATGACCCCTTGTTTACCGGTCAAACCGCGACGTTGACAAACTTCGAAGAAACCTTCGATTTTCTCGTTTACGCCACCAATAGGTTGCACATTCCCAAACTGATCGACAGAGCCGGTGACCGCAATTTGCTGGTTGATCGGCTGCATCGACAACGCACTGATCAGTGCGCAGAGTTCAGCAAGTGAAGCGCTGTCGCCGTCCACTTCTCCGTAAGACTGCTCAAATACAATCGAGGCGGAAAAGGGCAGAGGCTGGTCGAGTTCTAACTCGGAAATCAGAAAGGCCTGCATAATCATCATGCCTTTGGCATGCAGATTACCACCTAACTCGGCTTTACGTTCGACGTCTGTAAATTCGCCGTCGCCGGCATGTACGACACAACTAATTCGGGAAGGTTCACCCAACGCTCGCGGATGCCCCGGATATTCCAGTACAGACAGGCCATTAATCTGCCCGACAACTTCGCCTTCTGTTTCAATGCGAATTTGTCCAAGTTCGATTTCATCCTGCATACGCTCCTGGAGATAACTCTCACGCCATGCACGTGCACCGGATGCCGCTTCAAGAGACTTAACGCTCAGCAACTCGTCTTCATTATAGAGTGCAGCTTCGCTAAGCTGGGTGTTCAGCCATACTGGGTCGAGTGTCAGACTGCCCTGATCGGTGCTGTGACGAATGGCCATTTTCAGAAACTCGGGCCATGCATCAGCGGCCAGGCGTGGGATCTCAAGCTCATCAGCCAGCGTATTGACATAACCACACCAGGTTTCCATATCGCTTTCTTCCGTCAGCGGCAGGTCGGCTTCAAATTCACCATAAATGGAAGAATCCACCAACTCTGGCTCCATATCACTGAGGTCACCAAGCGATAAGCGGTCACCGACCAGAATCAGGCGAATATCCAAAGGCATCGGAGGGACTGTCACAGGTAAAGGTGTCGTCTCATCTGGTGAGACCCAATGATATTGACCTTCGGTGATCATCTGTTTCAGACGCAACCACATCAGAGGCTGCGCGATGAGGGTACGGATGGAAAGTACCAGCACACCGCCATTCACCTGGTGTACCAATCCCGGCTCCAGCTGGATCTGGTCTTTGTAAATGCGCACGCACCCGAACAGCTGTTCAGGTTCAACCCATTCACGATACTGGCAGGTCGATTTCGCCGCGAATGCATCTTCCGCTGTCTTCGCCGCCAGCAGCGTTACCTTATTGCCTTCAATATGGTAACGGTTACCCGTGACTTCCGCCGGTTCAGGTAGTAAGTCGCTGACCACCTGCGTAATGCGTGACAAGTATTCGCGATTTTCCTGCGCCTTGAGCGTCATAAAACGCACACGTGAGCGGGGATGACAAAACAGCGTTAAACCATTTTCCAGCCGGGGCTGAATTCCTGCAAAATCGACAGGGGCTAACTGGGCAGCCGTTGCAAAGATTGCCTCGTAAGGCGCGGAGTCGGGCAGTAAAAGCTGCCAGTCAAGTCGGTTATTGGTCAATGTGTTAGCTGTTTTCTATAAAAAGGGAAAGTGCGATTATACAAGAATAAATCCGGCTGCATACAATGAGAGTCGTAGCGGAATTGGTCTTAGTGCACATTGCTGTACAGGTGGGCAAAAAACAACCAAAATAAGCGGTTTTATTTGGGGTGAAAATTGAATTAAAGCTGTTATGCTTAGTAAAGTTACGTGGTCACCGAAGAGTTCACGATGAAATATCAGCAACTGGAAAATCTCGAAAGTGGTTGGAAATGGAAGTATCTGGTGAAAAAACACCGGGAAGGTGAGCGGATCACCCGCCATTTGGAAAACAGCGCTGCCCAGGAATCCGTGAATCAACTTCTCAACCTGGAAAACGAGCCGGTCAAAGTGTCAGACTGGATTGTTAATAATATGAATCCGGCGCTGGAAAATCGTCTTAAGCAAACGATTCGTGCACGCCGTAAGCGTCATTTCAATGCAGAGCATCAGCACACTCGCAAAAAATCTATCGATTTAGAATTTCTGGTTTGGCAGCGTTTAGCGGGATTGGCACAAAGGCGTGGTGTCACGCTTTCTGACACGATCATTCAACTGCTTGAAGATGCCGAGCGTAAAGAGAAATACGCGAATCAGATGTCTTCATTGAAAGAAGATTTAGAACAAATACTCGGCAAGAAAGATATTGGATAGATTTGCTTTCGCATCTCAGGGAGTCAGCTATTTGCTCTGACCGAAGGCATAAAAAAAACCCCGCCATGGCGGGGTTTTTAGTATCTGTAGCAAAAGCTAAAGCGTGTTATTAAGCCTGTGGCTGAGTAACAGTATCTTTGTAGCCTTTAACTTCGATTTCTACACGACGGTCTGGTGCCAGGCAGTCGATCAGAGCGGCACGGCCTTTAACGGAGTCACAGGTAGAACCGGTAACTGGGTTAGATTTACCCTGGCCTTGTGCAGAGATCTTGTTAGCAGGGATACCTTTAGATACCAGGTAATCTACTACGCTCTGAGCACGTTGCTCAGACAGTTTCTGGTTGTATTGTTCTGAACCGATACGGTCGGTGTAACCCAGAACGATAACAGAACCGTCTTTAGGATCGATAGAGCTCAACTGGCTGTACAGCTGATCCAGAGCCTGTTGGCCTTCTGGTTTCAGAGTCGCTTTGTTGAAGTTGAAGAGAACGTCAGATTTCAGAGTGAATTTCTTAGTCTCTACAACTGGAGCTGGAGCTGGTGCTGGAGCAACAACTGGAGCAGCTGCTTCATCTTGACCGAAACGGTAAGAAACACCTACAGACAGCATTGCGTTATCAGGACGTGCACCAACGGTAGCCGCGTCACCAATGTTGTTAACCCACTGGTAATCCAGACGGGTAGCCCAGTTTTTGGTTACTGCGTATTCAACACCAACTGCTGCCAGTGGAGAAACACCAGTGTCATGATCACTTACGCGACCATTAGCACCGTTGTTGAAGTTACCTTTAGCATCTGCACGCCAAACCATACCACCCAGACGGGTGTACAGGTCCAGATCGTCAGTCAGCGGGTAGCTCAGTTTAGCAGCCAGCTGAACGCCTTGTGCTTTGAACGCGCCGTTATTTACGCTGCCTTTGTAAGGCATACGGCCAAGCCAGTCATATCCCATTTCAAAGCCCAGGTATTGGTTCGCTTGGTAACCCAAGAACGCACCTGCACCCAGTTGGCTTTCGTGGGTAGGGCCGTTGCCGATACCGTTGTAAGCGTTTGCGAAACCAGTGTCATGGTATTGGGACCAGCCCAATTTACCACCGGTATACCAGGTGTTATCTTTAGGGGCGGCTTGCGCTACGGTAGCGAAACCTGCCAGTGCCACTGCTAATGCGATAGCTGTCTTTTTCATTTTGCGCCTCGTTATCATCCAAATAGGCAATTGAGCTTTAAGCTTTTTAAGCCCTTGGTTAAAATCCTTACGCCAAGATTATTGCTTCATTTCAGAACTTGCCACTTTACGTTGGCATTATCGAGCAACCTTGGCGTTGTAAAGTCTACAACGTGGCGCGAAACTTACAAGCTTGATGTGTTAACACCGTGGAAAAAAAGGGAAAAACGGACACATTTCTTAACGGCTTTGGCAATTTGCTGACAAAATCTGGCACTAATCTGCATTCCGGAAGCCCGTTTTTACTGGCTTGCAGGCATTATTCAGCACAAATCACTAAGTTCCGCATTATTTTCATAGGAAGATTCCTATTTTGAACTAATGGTATACGGAAGAGTGAATTTTTACTGTGGAATGATGTCCACAAGCTGAATTCTGTTCATTTGTCGGTCTCATTATGAAGCCGTAAGCACCACCCTGGCGTGCTGCAATTTGCAATCTTTCCCTCTCAGTATCACTCAAATCCGGAAGCCATCCCAACACGACACTGTAGTTACCCGTCTGCAAGGCTTTCTCCATCGCATCTACCGTCGACATCGCCGTAATTTGATTAACTTGCACCATCTTATCCACCGGCAGACCTGACTGAGATAACCAATGACGGCTCAGTTTTTGTTGAGGTGTGAGCCACAACAACCAGCGAGACTGCATACCCAGGTGTTGCAGTAAGGGCAGTAATAACTGCGCAAAAGCAGGTTGGCTCGCACTATAGACGAACTCAGTGATCAGACCATTATTCAAGGATGCAGACGTATTTACCTGTGACGGAGTGACGGGCAAAGCAAGCTGACTAAAATGATGATTTGTATGGTGTTGAGTTCGCATAATGATGTACTCCAGTGAGTTACTGTATGTATGTACAGTACTCTGGCGGTGAGCAAAGATCAACCCAATTTTTCCAAGATATCTCGCAAATTTTGAAGGCAACAGGCTGTAACGGCATTTTATGTTTGTTGGAGTTCATAAGATTGCGTATTTTGCTTTTAGCTGTTTTGGTAACTCAAAATGGAAGCAAGGGATTAACGTGAAAAGGATAACGCAATGATAAACAAATCAAAAAAACGAGTGCTTGAGTGTCTGGAGATTTTTGCCCCGTTGGGCAATATTCGTTCCCGCACCCAATTTGGGGGGATGAGCTTGTCCGCTGACCGCGTCATGTTCGCCCTGGTTTCTGATGGTGAACTCTATCTGCGAGCGACCGGAGAAACCGAAACTCATTTTCGCCGCAAAAAGATGGAGAGGCTGACCTATCGCAAGCGAGGCATGGATGTGCAGTTGCGTTATTTCAAAGTGAGTGCCCGGCAATGGAGTGATCACCAGGCACTGTGCGAGCTGGGCAGATTATCGTTGCAAGGGATGTTGCGGGATATAGAGCTGAAAAAAAACAACGAAGCGGTCCGATTGAAAGATTTACCCAATCTCTCGCTGGCGCTAGAAAGGATGCTCTGGCAAGTCGGCATTGAGAACTCGGGGGACTTGCGGTTACAGGGGGCCTGCCATACCTACCTCAAACTGTGTGCCATTAAAAAAAAGAATTTAGGGATTAATTTACTGATGGCACTCGAAGGGGCAATTTTGGGCTTCCATGAAGCCGCTTTGCCGATGGAATCCAGAGAGTCATTAACTCACTGGTTTAACCATCACCAAGAGCAGCTATCAACGGTTGTGCACTAAATTTGCGTAAGTTATCTGCAATTAGAGCCGATTTTGTGCCGGCAGGATCTTAGTATTAAGACTGGTGAGCTCAGGCAAATGAGCCACCAGTAATCCAATTTGCTGAAGCACGAGCTGCTCTTTACTGTCGATATCCGTTGTACGCATCTGAATACGTGCAGTGAGTTCACCGAGCGCGTGTTGGATGCGTTCTGCTTCAGAAGGCAGATGATGCAAAGCGCCGTCAACGCAGCATGCTGCATCATCCAGCAACCTCAGGGTTTCGGCATCATTGAGTTTTTCGCGATGGGCACCCAGCGCTGAAATGTAGCTCAGCATAGTATGATTGAGGCATAACAGGCGAAACGCCGCTTCGAGTGTCGCCGGTTCGTTATTTCTCTCAGAGCTCATGTTCGACACCACGGACGCCAGCTCGGCATCGCAATTATGCGCATCACGGCGGGCCAGACGGTACTCGAGACTGTTGTCTTTCCCCTGATGGTACTGCACCAGAATAGCATCAAGATAACGGCAATTAGCATCGAACGTTTTTCTGACCACCTTATCAAGTTGCCTGAATTTCCAGTCGGGCCATATAAAGGTCACTGCCGCCCAGGCGATACCACAACCAATCAGCGTATCGATTACTCTCGGGATAGCGACTTCAAATCCTTCGCCTAACAAATTGAAGCATAACAACACCAGAAGGGTGATGAACATTGTGGCCTGCGCGTATTGCACTGTGCGGAACGCAAAGAACAATAACCCGCTGATGACGATCAGAATCATTTGCCCGTCAACGGACGGAACGAAATACAAGATAGGCATCCCGAGAGCAATACCGGCGAGTGTTCCGATTATCCTCAGAGCTAACCTCCGGCGGGTCGCACTGTAGTTTGGTTGACAGACAAAAAGACTGGTGAGCAAGATCCAGTAGCCGTGATTTAAGCCGCTGACCTGAATGAAAACGTAGCCTACAAAGAGCACGACAGACATACGAATTGCATGACGGAACAACACCGATTGCGGCGTAAAATGGCGGGAAATGCGCAGCCAGATATCATCAAGGCCAGTCAGACGGTCTTCCGCAAACGGGCTTTTGCCGGTCTGGTTTTCCGGCAGAGACTGCTCCGACTCGATATTTGCCAGTTGCGCGTCAATCGCATGCAGATTGCGTAAAAGATGGCGTAACGCCTGTAATGTCTCACGGTGTTCGTGATGAGATTCCAGACGTTTGAGGGCTTCTTCCAGCCGGGAAAACGCCCGTTCGAACTGGCTGTTGTGGGTATATTGCTGGCGATAAAGAATGCATTGTGACAGCTGTAAACAGGCCCGCGCCTGCATGCTCATCAGGCGCTGAAAGCGGAACAGAATATCACTGTGATGAAATTGTTCACTGAGTTTGAGGTACTGCACGTGGGACGAGCTGGCGCGCTCATGAATATCCTGCACCACAAAATAATAATGTAATGTCCGGCGGGTCCCTTTCTGGCCACGATCTCCTTTCAGCCGGGTCTGTAGCGTATTTTTTGTTTGGTTCAGTGTGGAGACCAGTTGACCGTTGGCCATGGCCAGCTCGACCAGTTGCTGGTTGTTATCTTCCTGATCGGGATCAAACAACGTTGCTTTGGCTTCAAGATAAGCCGCCAGTTGCGTGAAACAGCGTGAGATCTGATCCTGTAACGGACGGATGGGGAAAATAATATGGCCAGCCAGCGTCAGCAGGTTATACCAGATAGCACCCGCAAGCAGGATCAGCGGTTGCTGATACCAGATGTGATACATGCTGGTGCCAAGCATCGTATATATGGCGATCAGCAACGCGCCGAAGGCAATCGTGGCATAACGCTGCCCCAGGGCCCCCAGCAGGATGAATCCGCAGGTTGAAATCATCAGCCCGGGCGCAAAAAGCCACGGATAGGGGAAGAGTAATTCTATGGATGCTGAAGCAATAAAAAAACAGACCAGAGTAATCAGCAAATTGCGCAGACGGCCAGCGAGACGATCATCAAGATCGGCAAGAGCCGCAGCAACCACACCGAGTGTAAGGGGGATTGTCAGCGTGAACTGACCCAACCACCATGGCAATGCCGCAGCCCCTGTCAGCGCAATGAAAATCCTGATGTGATAAAGAATATTGCTGTTATAGGCATAGCGCCGTAAACCGGGTGCAATAGAAAGCACGAAAAACCCACCTTAAAATTCAAAAATGTTGAAACATCGCAATCAGCGAATGCGTCCGTTTTCTCTCTGACGGCTTGCATTAGCTTCACGAACTTGCTTTGCCAGCTCGACGGAAACGACCCTGCGTCCTACCGGCCAGAGTGCAATGGCAGCAATTTTAAAGTTCGCAATGCCCACCGGAATACCGATTATGCTGATACATTGCGCGATACCGGCAACGATATGCGACAAGCATAACCACCAGCCGAAAAAAATAAACCAGAAGATATTCAACAGAGTACCTCCGCCGGACAGCAACGCGCTGCGTTTTTCCGGATACAGGTCATCGACATGTACGGCTTCATTGCCAAATGGCAGCAGTGAAAGACGGGTGATTTCCCAGCAAGAACGGGTGAGTGGCAGAGTAAAGATCAGCACGATACTGACCAGCGTAGCAAGCAGCCAGGCAAGCGTGGTGAAAAAACCACCTAAAACAAAGTTAAGAATATTGAGTACGGTACGCATGGCAGCTCTTCCCGAAGAGGTTAAAAAGTTGATAAATTTCGTGTTCACATAACGCAAACATACCTCTTATTCTACTCTGTTTTGGAGCGTGGATCGCCTGCGCTTATCAAAGGTAAACTCTTAAATGCTCTTGCATGTAAAATGTCAGGAATTAAAGAAAAACACGGTGTGATGATATGGAACTGAAATCGACCTCATTCGGGAAACATCTGGCGCAGCACCCTTATAACCGGGTGCGTCTGCTTAATGCCGGCGTGGAAGTCAGCGGCGATAAACATCACTATCTGATCCCTTTTAATCAGCTTATTCAGATTCGCTGCAAACGTGGCATCGTCTGGGGGGAGCTTGAATTTGAATTGCCGGAGCAAAAAGTGGTCCGGCTGCACGGCACCGAATGGCAGGAAACACAGCGTTTTTATCAATACCTGCTCAATATCTGGCAGACCTGGAGTCTCGAGATGAGCGAGGTCAGCGCCGGAGTATTGCGCGGGCAGGTTGAAAAAATTACCCAGATTGAACAGCAAGACAAATGGTTCAAACGCATTGATCTGGCGGATGTGCAGAAAGACATTACTGAGGCATTTTCTGCGATCCCGGTGCCTGTTGAACGTCTTACTGAATTTGATAATTGTCGGGAAGATTATCAGACCTGTCTGCGCTGGCTTGAGCAGGGTAAACGCAGTGTCGACCGGCGCAATCTGGCTTGGACTGACAGGGTGATTGCTGATAACCGTGACTTTTTTGATACCGTTGAAGTGTCGCCGCTCAATGACAGCCAATGCCGCGCTGTCGTGAACGGTGAAGACGCGGTGCTGGTGCTGGCTGGCGCGGGCAGTGGTAAAACGTCGGTGCTGGTGGCGCGCGCGGGCTGGCTGTTGCGCCGTCAGGAAGCGCATCCTGAACAAATTCTGTTGCTGGCCTTTGGTCGTCAGGCAGCGGATGAAATGAACGGGCGTATCAAAGAGCGTTTGCATACTGAAGGCATCAAGGCCAAGACATTTCATGCGCTCGCTTTGCAGATTATCCAGGAAGGCAGCAAAAAAGCCCCCAAAATCAGCAAACTTGAAACCGATTCGAAAGCCCGGCGCAGCTTACTGATTAAGACATGGCAGCAGCAGTGTGCAGAGAAAAAAGTGCAGGCCAGCGGCTGGCGGCAATGGATGACAGACGAACTGGAATGGACCGTTCCTGAGGGTGATTACTGGAAAAATAAATCGCTGGCGGAGCGCCTCGGAAGCCGCCTTGAACGCTGGCTCAGCCTGATGCGTATGCACGGTGGCAGTCAGGCGGAGATGATCGAAAGCGCGCCGGAAGACGTCAAAGATCTGTTTACAAAGCGTATTCGTCTGATGGCACCGCTGATGAAAGCCTGGAAAACGGCACTGAAAGAAGAGGGCGCAGTGGACTTTTCCGGGCTTATCCATCAGGCAGTCAATATTCTGGAAAAAGGGCGTTTTGTCAGCCCGTGGAAGCATATTCTGGTGGATGAATTCCAGGACATTTCCCCCCAGCGTGCACTGCTGCTTTCTGCCTTGCGTAAACTTAACAAACATACCAGTTTGTTTGCTGTGGGGGACGACTGGCAGGCGATTTACCGTTTCAGCGGTGCGGAGTTGTCCCTGACCACGGCGTTTGCTGACAATTTTGGCGAAGGAGCGCAATGCGCACTGGATACGACTTACCGGTTCAATGACCGCATCGGTGAAATTGCCAATAAGTTTGTGCAGCAAAACCCTTATCAGTTGAAGAAGCCGCTGAACAGTCTGACCAAAGGCAACAAGAAAAATGTCGTGATACTGCCTGAGGACCAGATGGAAAAATTGCTGGATAAACTTAGCGGCTATGTCACCGTTGATGAACATATTCTGGTGCTGGCGCGTTATCACCATCTTCGACCGCAAATTCTGGAGAAAGCCGCGACCCGCTGGCCAAAGCTTAATCTTGATTTCATGACGATTCATGCCAGTAAAGGACAACAGGCTGAATACGTGATTATCGTCGGATTGCATGATGGCAATGACGGTTTCCCTGCGCCCGCGCGGGAATCTTTGCTGGAGGAAGTGTTATTGCCTGAACCGGAAAACTTTCTGGATGCCGAAGAGCGGCGTTTATTGTATGTGGCGATGACGCGTGCGAAGCATCAGGTCTGGTTGCTGCAGGATAAAGAACGTCCTTCCGTCTTCGTAGAACAGCTTGAAGATATCGGTGTACCGGTCCAGCGAAAACCATAGATAAGATCAGTAAAAAGCCCGGCAATCGCCGGGCTTTTTACTTTTAAAAATCAGCCTATTGAATCATTATTCTTTCAGGCGTGACCACAGATAGCGCTGGTAGTCAGGAATAGTGATTTCGACTTCAGACTGGAACAACGGAGACTGGATCAGGAAGTCAGCAGTAGACAGATTGGTTGCCACCGGGATGTTCCATACGGTCGCCAGGCGCAGCAGGGCTTTCACATCCGGATCATGCGGAACGGCATTGAGCGGATCCCAGAGGAAAATCAGCATATCGATTTTGCCTTCGGCAATCAGCGCGCCCACTTGCTGGTCGCCGCCCATCGGCCCGCTTAGCATGCTTTTGACATTAATCCCGGTATTACGCTGAACCAGGTTACCCGTCGTGCCGGTGGCATACAGGATATGCTGCGAAAGCTCAGCAACGTTTTTATCAACCCATTTCAGCAGGGTACTTTTGCAGTGGTCATGCGCGACCAGGGCTATATGTTTTTGTTTTGCGATCGTGCGGGTCGTGTATTCCATCTAATTCCCTTCAACGCGAAAGTAAAAGTGGAACACAGAATACTGAAACTCCGTTTTACTGCATAGCTCAGGGGGAATAATTCGCCGTTAAGAAGGAGGAATGCGTGATGCAGATTAAGTTATGACGCGCGTTCCTGATTATCCGGCAGTTTTAACCAGAGTAACAACCGCTCAAAGCCAGCATTCGCGGCCAGACGTGTCCACAACGGATGAAGATAAACGATAGAAATTTGAGATGTTGCGTCGGTGGCTAACGCAGATTTTTTATCCATGCTGCCTTTGGCGAATGAAGGAACCGCCGCACGTGCGCCCGACAAATTGTAAGTCATCATTAATTTTTCAGCGTCGGCAGTATGCCCGGGATTAAACATATTCAGGACGTCACGTTGTGTCGGTATCTGACGGCCTTGTTCATCAATGAGCTGATAATTCATCTGCTGGCTAAATTGTGTCGTTTCATTGTCGTTGCTCAGTTTTGGCAGAACGAAAGAAACGGAACGATTACTTTTAGCATTGAAGGTCACGATAAGGGCAGGCGAATGGTAGATTATCGGTGCCTGTTGAGCGACGGAACGGACATTTTTGCTGACCTGAAACAGAATCTGGTGCTGACCGCCATCGAGTTCAAGGCTGTCTGCGCCTTTAAGGATTGCGCCAGACATCTGTTTGCCATCGATTACCAGAACATCGACATCGGGGGACAATTTAAGTGAGGTCGCTGAAGCTGACACCATCAGGCTGAGACTCGCTAATGCGACCAGCGCATGACAGATTTTCATTCCTCTCTCCTCAGATACAACGTTGCTCATCCTCTATTATTCAGGAATGACGATTGTGTGTCAAAGTTTTACAAAATGTTTTAATTTCCCACCAGYGCGATCCTGCAGCGGCTCTTTTTCACGTACAGACTGTCGAAATGGTCAGGCTGCGTTACACTTAATGCATACAGGCCAAAGGAGATAAACCCGTGCAAGACAATGATATCCGCAAGATTCTTGAAGAAGTGAAAACCATCGCGCTGGTGGGGGCCAGTGATAATCCCGGCCGACCAAGTTACGGCGTCATGGCGTATTTACTTTCTCAGGGCTTTGAGGTGATCCCGGTCAGTCCGAAGCTGGCGGGGCAGGAACTGCTCGGCCAGAAAGCTTATGGTTCTCTGGCAGAAATTCCCCATCCGGTAGATATGGTGGACGTGTTCCGTAATGCGGATGCCGCTTATGGCGTGGCGCAGGAAGCGATTGCGATTAAGGCGAACGTGCTGTGGCTGCAACTGGGCGTCATTAATGAACAGGCTGCTGTGCTGGCAAAAGAGGCCGGGCTGAAGGTGGTGATGGATCGCTGCCCGAAAATTGAAATTCCGCGACTGGGCATGGAAAAGTAAACGTCTGTGGATCCTGCCCGTAAAAAAACCGGCTACTGCGCCGGTTTTTATCTTTCATCTTGTCAGGAAAAAGCCATCATGCTCAGTTACGCAGTCGCGGTGCCTGTAACTGGTTACGGATTGAGGCTGCCAGGTCATCCAGCGAGGCTTGTTCAGGATGCGAACGTGCCGCTTCATGATCGATCTGAATTTCAGCCAGGTAAGTGTGAACCGGCTGACCTTCTTCATCTTCCATCACGACATGGTACCAGGGAGCGGTACGCATTGAATCATCAGCAACGACATCATTGACGTCAGGCTTATCGAGCGAATATTGTGCATCAACATCAATAACCACACCCAGATAACCTAACATTCTGTGGCGGACCTGCTGTCCGATACCGTATTTACTGGCAATCATAGTCACCTCCCAAAAATAATTCATTAATCTCTATATGGAGATAAAACGGGCTATTTCAAGTTTTGACCACGTAATCTGCTTAAAATTCGCGGGCGTGCCGCCGCAACAGCACACCGTGCTTATTTTGTCAGTTCATTACCAGGCAGGCGAACCCTTTCAGATATAGGCCTTCAGGGTAAGCGCCGGTCACCGGATGGTCGGCTGCCTGACGGAACTGCTCGACGAACTGGATCTCACGACCGGCATCCAGCGCCGCATCAGCCAGAATTTTCTGGAATAAATCCGTTGGCAACAATCCGGAGCAGGAGAAACTCAGCAGAATCCCCCCCGGACGTAACAGTTGCAACGCCAGCATATTAATGTCTTTGTAACCACGGCAGGCGCTTGCCAGCTGGTTTTTGTTCTCAACGAATTTCGGCGGATCCATCACGATCATATCGAACTGCTGGCCTTCGGTGCGGTATTTGCGCAGCAACTGGAACACGTCTTCACGCACGAATTCTGCTTTCGACAGATCCAGTTTATTCAGTTCAACGTTCTGACGGGCCACGTCGAGCGCTGCCTGGGAGGTATCCACGTTGGTGACTTTTGTACAGCCGCCCATCAGCGCAGACACCGCGAAAGCGCCGGTATAAGAGAAACAGTTCAGAACGTTGCGGCCTGCGGCATAATTACGTGCGGCAAGGCGGCTGTCACGCTGGTCAAGATAGAAACCGGTTTTGTGACCTTCTTTAATATCCACCAGCAGGCTCATTCCGTGTTCCTGAATCGGCAACAAGGCAGGAGGCTCGTCGCCAAATACGTGTCCCTGAGCCAGTTCCAGCCCTTCTTTTTTACGCACGGCCACGTCGGAACGATCCCAGATTGCACATTCCGGATAGCAATGTTGCAGTGCAGCAATCAGCGGGGCACGCTGATATTCCGCACCGGCTGACAGCAATTGCAGCACCAGGAAATTCTGGAAGCGGTCGATAGTGATACCTGGCAGGCAGTCGGATTCCCCAGCAATCAGGCGGTAACCGTCCAGTCCGTCGCGCTTAGCGATATAATCGCGCCAGCTCTGCGCCTGTTGTAAACGGCGGATGAAGAACGCGATATCAATGTCTTCATCTTGTTTGAATGTCCAGACGCGCGCACGGATCTGCGAGGACGGCGAATAGGCGCCGCGCGCCAGCCATTTTCCCTGACTGTCTACAATATCTATAGTCTCGCCGGAATTGGCTTTACCTTCGATGCGCGAAACCGCGCCGGAAAACACCCACGGGTGGCGACGAAGAAGTGATTTTTCACGGCCTTTGGCCAGAATTAAACGTGCAGTCATAAAATTAGGTTCTGTCGGTTCGGAGACAAAAAAGAGCGACATTGTCCGGTCATGCAGGTCAAATTGCAACGAACCATACCGCTAACGGAGAGAATATTATGGCAACAGTCAGTATAGCCGCCTATGTGTACGGCATGGTGCAGGGCGTCGGTTTTCGTTTTGCGACCCAGCATCAGGCCACCGGTCTCGGTCTGAGCGGTTACGCGAAAAATCTTGAGGATGGCAGCGTCGAAGTGGTGGCGTGCGGAGAGCAGGAGAAAGTAGATCAGTTGCTAGCCTGGCTAAAGCAGGGCGGGCCGAAACATGCACGTGTTGATCGCGTACTGAGTGAACCGACCGCGCCTGGCAATTACAGCGATTTTAAAATCAAATACTGAAATCTTTCACAAGCACTTCACCGGTTTCGGCAGGCCCGCAATTTTGGTTGCCTGTTTGGCCGGACCTTTCGGGAACAGCCGGAACAGATAGCGGCTGTTGCCTTTCTCTTCGCCATATTTCTGCGCCATTGCTTTCACCAGCATGCGTACGGCGGGAGAAGTATTGAATTCGAGGTAAAACTCGCGCACAAACCGCACGACTTCCCAGTGGGCGTCAGTCAGAACGATCCCTTCTTCTTCCGCCAGCAGCGGCGCCATGCCTTCCTGCCACTCCTGACTGTTTTTCAGGTAACCCTGAGCGTCGGTTTCAATAACCTGACCTTCAAACTCCAGCATACAACCTCAAACCTGTAAAAATGCGGCAGTTAGTTTAGCAAAAACGCCGGTCAGACAAAATAAAAAGCCCCGCACGCAGGCGGGGCTTCGATCCACTTCAGGCTTTATCAGTTACGTGATGACAGGCCCAGAATGCTCAGCAGGCTGACAAAAATGTTGTACAGCGAGACATACAGGCTGACGGTCGCCCGAATATAGTTGGTTTCGCCGCCATGAATAATATTGCTGGTTTCCCACAGGATTGCGCCTGCGGAGAACAAAATAAACAGGCAACTGATCGCCAGTGACAGCGCAGGAATTTGCAGGAACAGGTTAGCGATAACCGCCACCAGCAGCACCACAAAACCTGCCATCATCATGCCGGACAGGAACGACATATCTTTGCGCGTGGTCAGCACATAGGCTGAACAGCAGAAGAACACCAGCGCAGTGCCGCCCAGTGCCAGCATAATAATGTCACCGGCACCGACGGAAAGCAGCGAACTCAGCAGTGGCCCCAGCGTATACCCCATAAAACCGGTCAGCGCGAAGGCAGATAAAATACCCGCCGGGCTGTTGGCTGTGCGGTAGGTCAGAAACATCAGGCCATAGAAGCCAACGATGGTCAGCAGAAAACCGGGGGACGGCAATCTCAGAACCGTACTTGCTGTCGCAGTAATCGCGGATACGCCCAAAGTCAGTGCTAACAGGAAATAAGTATTACGCAGCACCCGGTGCGTGCTTAGCAACGAGCCAGCGCGTGATGATGACGAAGATGCAACGATACGATCCATGCGGTTCATAATAAAATTCTCACTTAAGCCCTTCATACTTTGTGTCGCAGATGCGTTGGCTTCGCCCGGTCACCCGAATCACTTACCTGCGTAAGCTCATCGGGACTCCCTCTCTTGCCGCCTTCCTGCGACCCAAATTATTTTGGGTATCTAATTGGAGTCGGTGAAAATACAAACAGGTTGCAGTGTAAGTAGTTGCGGTGCGTCATTAAAGACGTTTTACCCTTCTTTACCTGCCCGGAGCGGGGCACGGCGCGGTATCCTGACGTCAAAATCACCGAAATGATGCTTAAATCGCCGCTTGCGAACCGAATGCCTGTTTTTCAGGCAATCAGAACAGAATCAGGCTTTACAAGCGGATCGGCACTGTTTATAGTTCGCTTCGTTGCGGAGGGGTGGCCGAGCGGCTGAAGGCACCGGTCTTGAAAACCGGCGATGGGAAACCATTCGAGAGTTCGAATCTCTCCTCCTCCGCCATAAACAACACAAGAAAGCTGCTAAGCAATTAGCGGCTTTTTTTGTCTCTGTCATTTATGCCCGACTTTGTGTACGCGGTTTAAATGCTCATAAAATCAACAAACTAGACTGAAAATAATATTTGCATCTTTTTTCCGGTCTTGTATACTACGCCCCGTACTGAACGACTGAGGTCGTAACGTACTTGTTGTTTACGGAGGGGTGGCCGAGCGGCTGAAGGCACCGGTCTTGAAAACCGGCGATGGGAAACCATTCGAGAGTTCGAATCTCTCCTCCTCCGCCATAAACAACACAATAAAGCTGCTAAGTGATTAGCGGCTTTTTTTGTATCTGAAATTCCCCCTTTGCCCCTCCACTTATTCTTCAGACGGCTTCTTTCTGCCCGTATTGCCTTGGCGAACATCCCAGTGTGCGTTTGAACGCCGTACTGAAAGCACTTTCTGATTCGTACCCAAGCGAAAGCGCCACGGCTGATACCGGTTCTTTAGTATTCGCCAGCCGGTCGCCAGCCAGCAACATCCGCCAGCGCGTCAGGTATTCCAGCGGCGCACTGCCCACAGCCTGTTTGAATTTTTGAGAAAATACAGAACGCGACATACCCGCCCGTTCTGCCAGCGTTTGCACCGTCCAGCGCTGCGCCGGGTTTTCATGCATTGCATTCAGCGCTTTGGATAACTGCTTATCGGCCAGTGCGGCAAACCAGCCGCTGGTTTCACCTTCCGGCGCGTTATCGACGTGCATCCGCAGCGCCTGTACCAGCATCATGTGCGCCATATGCTGCGCAATAAGCAAGCCGCCGGGACGCTGGTCACGCAGTTCCTGCATCATCCGTTCAACCGCCCAGCGCAGGCTGGCTCTGTCGGATTCTTTTGAGATATGCACCACCGGCGGCAGCATCGCCAGCAGGGTAGAGGCGTTTGCGCCGCTGACCGCAAACCGGCTGCCGGTGAGGAAGAAATCCTGGCCGCCGTTACAGGAAACCGTTCCGCCATCCTGCGCCTGCTGGAAAATGGGCCCGGCATCGACGGACGGAAGGCTAAGATCGCTGGCCAGCCGGAACGGGCGTCCGCTGGGTAACACAAAGCAGTCTCCTGCTTTCAGATGCACTGCGCCTGGCACGGAATCGACTGCCAGCCAGCATTCACCGCGAATAATCGCGTTACATTTAATCGACTGATAATGGTCGGGAAATTGCACCGACCAGGCGCCTCCGGCTTCAAAACCTTTGGACATATAACTGCGCGGCTTCAGCAGTGATAACACATCAGAAAGAGGGTCCATCAGCGACTCCGGACGATTGCAAAGATAATGCGGACATTAGCGCATAGATCGTCTTTCCTCCAGCCCCTATATTTTATGACGTAAGTCCTGGGCTTTTGTAGCCACGACAGGTTTAGCCAACAACGGGGAAATTCGCAATGCGTGTATTTGTGACAGGTGCAACAGGTTTTGTCGGTTCTGCGGTGGTTCAGGAATTGCTGCGGGCCGGTCATCAGGTGCTGGGGCTGGCCCGTTCGGATGCCTCGGCGCAGGCGCTGACCGAAGCGGGTGCCGGTGTTCATCGCGGCAGTATTGAAGATCTTGAGAGCCTCGCATCCGGCGCCGCGCAGGCCGACGGGGTGATCCACATCGCGTTTATCCATGACTTTTCGAAGTTTCTGGAAAATTGTGAAAAAGACCGGCTGGCGATTGGCGCATTAGGCGCTGCGCTGAAGGGCACCCATAAACCGCTGATCGTCACCTCCGGCACGGCGCTGGTGAACAATGGCCGTCTGGCTACGGAAAATGATTTACCCGATCCGTACGGGCAAAATCCTCGCGTGGCGTCCGATCTTGCCGTCGCTAAACTGGCAGAGCAGGGCGTGCGGGTGTCACTGGTGCGTCTCCCGCCATCGGTGCATGGCGCGGGCGATCATGGATTTGTGCCGCTGCTCATTGCGCTGGCGCGGGAAAAGGGGGAATCAGCGTATCCGGGGGCGGGGGATGGCGAAAACCGCTGGCCGGCGGTGAACCGTTTTGATGCCGCGCAAGTGTTTGTGCTGGCACTGGAGAAGGGCGCGCAGAATGCGATTTATCACGCGAATGCAGAAGAAGGTGTGCCATTCCGTGAGATTGCCACCCTCATCGGTAAGCACCTGAACCTGCCAGTGGTGAGTAAAAACGGGCCAGATCTGGCGACACATTTTGGCTGGTTTACCCATTTTGCCTCATTAAATAATCCGACCTCAAGTCAGATCACCCGCGATATTTTGGGCTGGAAACCCGTACATCAGGATTTACTGACCGATATTGATACCGCCGGATATTTTAAATAATCCCCGTTTTCTGTCCTTAAAAACAGGCCATTCAGAGGGCCTGTTTTGCGTTTTCCACCGTGGTTTTTATGGTGTTAATTGCTTAAAAAACGCCACGAATCACAAATCGGGAAGATAAAAACGTTACCCTATTGCCTGTCCGATGTTATGCGTTATGTTGATTTTTAGTTTCCCAAATGTAACTAGAGGTTAACAATAATGTCGAATAAATTACGTATCTCTCTGATTGCTCTGGCTGTAATGATGTCTTCCTCTGCAATGTCTGCATTACCTCAAGGCTACCCGGCTGACTATCAAAAAATCGTCGATGCGGCGACTAAAGAAGGCAAAGTCGTGGTCTATTCCACGACTGACACCAAAGCCGCTGGCCCGCTGATCCAGGGCTTCGAGGCGACGTATCCGGGCATTAAAGTCGAATACAACGACATGAACAGCACCGAGCTGTACAACCGTTATATCAGCGAACAGGCGGCGGGCGGCACCAGCGGCGACGTGGTCTGGAGTTCCTCGATGGATACCGCGCTGAAACTGGCGACCGACTACGCGCAGGAATATAAATCCCCTGAACAGGGGCAACTGCCAAAATGGGCAGTGTGGAAAGAAAAAGCCTACGGCACGACGTATGAACCGGTAGTGTTTATCTATAACAAACGCCTGATCCCGGCCGGTGATGTGCCTGATTCCCATGCGGCACTGGCAAAACTGATCGCCAGCCAGACCGAAAAGTTCAACAAAAAAGTCACGACTTACGATATTGAGAAATCCGGTCTCGGCTTCATGCTGTCCGTACAGGATTTCAAAGCCGATCCGAATTATTTCAAGACGCTGGCGGATGTGGCCAAAGGCGGCTTAGCAGTGCAATCCTCTACCGGCACCATGATGGAACGTGTCTCTTCCGGCGAAAACCTGATCGGCTTTAACATCCTGGGTTCCTACGCCGAAGCCCGCGCTAAAACTGACCCGTCACTGGGGATTTCTTATCCGAAGGATTACACCCTGGTGCTTTCCCGCGTTTCCTTCATCAGTCAGGAATCGAAAAACAGCAACGCGGCCAAACTGTGGCTTGACTATGTCTTGTCCGAGAAGGGGCAGAGCATTCTGGCCAATCAGGCTGACATTCCCTCCATCCGTAACGATATCGAAGGCAAAAATGATATCGATGGTATGACCAAAATGCTGGGCAACGCGCTCAAACCCATCCCGGTGGATGAAACCCTGCTGGAATACCTGCAACAGAAAAAACGCCTGGATTACATCAAACAGTGGCGTACCGCTGCTGCCAAGTAGTGACATATTGAAGCGCGTCACTTTCCGCCGCGCTTCCTTTTTCCTGCCTGATTTCGCTCTCCTTGTTTCTAACCGAAGGGAAGTAACATGAATGCATTGCGCAGAAAGTGGCAGAGCCTGCCGCGCGGCATTGTGGTGTTGATAACGGCGCTGGTTATCTACATTCCGTTGTCGTTCATCGTGATACAGAGTTTCCTCTCCGCGCCGTTCTTTTCGCCGTCGAAAGAATGGAGCCTCGAATCCTTTGGATTCATCTTTACTGATCCGGATTTCTACAAGGCCCTGAAAAGCGGCTTTATTCTGGCCTTCGGGCTGGTGGTCATCGCCATCCCGCTTGGCGGTATTCTGGCGTTCCTGATGGTGCGTACGGATTTGCCGGGCAGACGCGTGATTGAACCGCTGATCCTGGTGCCGATTTTTGTGTCGCCGATGGTATTAGGTTTCGGTTACGTGGTGGCCGCCGGACCGGTCGGGTTCTTTTCACTGTGGGCACAGGCGATCCTCGGTTTCGTGCCGTGGAACATCTACGACATGTCGAGCATCGTGGTGATTGCCGGTCTGACGCATGTTCCTCACGCCTATCTGTATATCTCCTCGGCGTTGCGCAGCGTCGGGTCGGATGTTGAGGAAGCCGCGCGAACCGCAGGCGCCTCGCCGTTACAGGTGATGACGGCGGTCAGTCTGCCGATGGTGCGCCCGTCGATTCTGTACGCCACCGTTTTGCTGTTCTTCCTCGGGCTGGAAGTGTTCGGCCTGATGCTGGTACTGGGTGACCCGGAAGGCAACATGGTGCTGGCGACCTATCTTTATCAGCTGACCAACAAACTTGGTACGCCGTCTTATCATCTGATGGCTGCGGTTGCCGTGGTGCTGATTTGTATCACTATTCCGCTGGTGATGTTGCAGCGCCGCCTGATGCGTACCGCCAACCGCTTCGTGACGGTGAAAGGTAAAGCGTCGCAGGCGCGTGCTTTACCGCTTGGAAAATGGCGCTGGGTGGCCGGGGCTGTGGTGGCGTTCTGGCTGACGGTGACCATCGGCGTTCCGCTGATTGGTGTGATGCTGCGTGCATTTATCTCTAACTGGGGCGTCGGGGTTTCCATCTGGGATGAACTCTCGCTCAACACGTTCCGCACTATCTGGGAACAGCCGAACCTGCTGCGCGCTATCGTCAACTCGATGGCCATTGGCGTCATTGGTGGCGCGCTGGCAGTGGCCTGTTATCTGTTTATCGGTATTGCGATGCACCGTAAACCCGACGGCGTCACCCGTTTCCTTGATTACAGTGTACTGGTGCCGCGTGCGGTGCCGGGGCTGCTGGCCGGTCTGGCCTTCCTGTGGGTGTTCCTGTTCCTGCCGATGTGGCTCGATAACGCGCTCAAATCCGGCTGGCTTTCTGGCATGCCGTGGTCACAGTGGTTGCGCGATAACCTGGTGGTCTGGTTGCGATCGTTGCGCAGTACGATTTTCAGCGTCTGGCTGGCGTATACCGTGGTGTGGATGGCGTATGGTCTGCGGCTGATTTCCTCGACACTGTTGCAGGTCGGGCCGGAGCTGGAAGAGGCGGCGCGCAGTACCGGGGCGACCCGCGGGCAGATCACCCGCCACGTTACCATTCCGCTGTCGCGTTACGGCCTGATTGGCTCGTGGCTGCTGATGTTCCTGATTTTCGAGCGTGAATATTCCACCGGTGTCTATCTGCTGTCGCCGGGTACGGAAACCATCGGCTCGATGCTGGTTTCCCTGTGGGCGGCGGGCGCCATTGATATTGTTGCCGCGCTCTCCTTTATTAACATCCTGCTGGTGGTGTTAGGTCTGGGTATTGCCCTTCGTTTCGGAGTGAAATTACATGATTGAATTATCTGTCGACAATCTGCACCTGACTTATGGTGATAATCCGGTGCTGAAGGGCGTTTCCATGGATCTGAAACGCGGCGAAGTGGTGTCATTGCTCGGGCCTTCCGGCAGCGGAAAAACCACCTTGCTGCGTGCCGTCGCCGGGCTGGAAAAGCCGGTGAAAGGCACTATCGTCATTGGCAAAAACAAAGTTTATGACGGCACACCGCGCAGCGAAATTCCGGCCGAAGAGCGCAATCTCGGGCTGGTGTTTCAGTCTTACGCCCTGTGGCCGCATAAAACCGTGTTTGAGAACGTGGCGTATCCGCTGAAATTACGTAAGGTTTCGGCGGGTGAAATTACCCGGCGCGTACAGGATGTGCTGAATCAGCTGGGCCTCGGGCATCTGGGCAAGCGCCACCCGCATCAGCTTTCCGGCGGTCAGCAGCAGCGCGTGGCGATTGGCCGTGCGCTGGTCTACAACCCGCCGGTGATTTTGCTCGATGAGCCGCTGTCAAACCTGGATGCCAAACTGCGTGAAGAGGCGCGGGTGTTCCTGCGCGAACTGATCATTAAACTCGGACTGTCGGCGCTGATGGTGACGCATGACCAGAATGAAGCGATGGCGATTTCTGACCGTATTCTTTTGCTCAACAACGGCAAAATTGAACAGCAGGGTACGCCGCAGGAAATGTACGGTTCGCCGAAAACCCTGTTTACCGCAGAATTTATGGGCAGCAACAATCGTCTGCACGGCAAAGTCACCGAAGTGCGTGAGGGTAAAGCGCGTATCGAAGGCAGCGACTGGGTGCTGTGGGGGCTGGCGGGTGAGGGGGTGCAGGCCGGGCAAGAAGGGACGGCGGTGATCCGCGTCGAACGGGTGGTGCTGGCCGACGGGCCGGGCGAGAATCAGCTGGAATTACCGCTTCTGACCAGCATGTATCTCGGTGACCGCTGGGAATATCTGTTCCGCACAACTGGTGATGATTTTGTGATCCGAGCTTACGGCACCGATGTGCGCGACCCGCAGCATTGCCGTCTGGCACTTCCCGAAAACCATGTGTGGATCTTCCCGAAACAATAAGTAATCGCAGGGAGCGGTTCAGCGCCGCTCCCTGAAATACTTCTGTCATTTCCCGCGAGTAAAATTCTGTTTCTTCTCTAAATAATGCAGAATAATCATGAATTTAACTTCTCGTTCACTTATTGGTAAAATGCCATTCAACAGATTGTTTCGATCGGGTTTCATCAAACGTCCGCGGGGGATCCTTTTCGGGGTAATTTGCGTTATCGCCCTGTTTTCTGCTTTGCAAATCTTCTCCACCGTGGTGCTCACCAAAATCCTGCAGGATGCACATAACAACGTTATTGCCACCGAAAGTCTGCGTCAGCAGCAAGCCGTCATGGATAAAGCCCGTATGGAACTGCTGATGGCCAGCGACAAACTGAACCGTGCCGGTATTTATTACATGCAGGATAAAGAAACCGGCTCGGTCGGGAGCTGGAACAGCCTGATGGAAGAATCGCTGGGTTCGCTTGCCGCGTCGCAAAAAGCGTTTGCACAATTCGAAGGTATGACGAAAAACGCCGATACGGCTGCCACCGAGCTGAAATCCAGCTATCAGATGTTCTACGACGGCTTGCGGGAACAGGCGAACGGTCTGCAAAAGAACAACAATATCGATTCCTTCTTTGAAGTGCCGGTCCAGGCGTTTCAGGATGACTTCAGCCAGAAATATTATGCTTATCTGGCGGTTAATGAGCACACAGCGGTGTCCCTGAGCGACCGCTTACTCAATGCGCTGACGCAGGCGAAAACGCTGTTTATGGGCGCGCTGGTCATTCTGGCGGTGATTGCGGTGCTGGTCTGGCGCGGTGTGTCTGCGTGGATTATCCGTCCGTTGCAACGCATGATCGGGCACATCAGCGTGCTGGCTGCCGGGGATTTATCGCGCGATGTCGAAGATGACCACGCGCGGGTGATTGAAGTCCGCGAGCTGGGTGTCAGCCTGCGCAACATGCAGCGCGGCCTGCAAAAACTGGTCAGTGAAGTGCGCGATGCCTCCTCGCATATCATGATCAATATCAATCAGATGGCAAAGGGTAACGAGGAATTATCGGCACAGGCCGCCATTCAGAGCGAAGAACTCAGCGCTGCCACTGAACACATCACCCATCTTAATGAACGTGTGAAAGAAAACGCCGCCTATGCGTTGCAGGCCAGTCAACGCGCCGAGCAGGCGAAAGGCGTGGCGACGCGCGGCGGGGAAGTGATGGGGCAGGTGGATACCGCGATGAAAGAGATTGTCAGCCAGTCTTCAGAAATGAGCAGTATTGTCTCGATGATCGACAGCGTGGCGTTTCAGACCAATATTCTGGCGCTGAATGCGGCGATTGAAGCGGCGCATGCCGGACAGCACGGACGCGGATTTGCGGTGGTGGCGAAAGAAATCGGTCTGCTGGCGCAAAAGAGCAGCCATTCGACGCGCGGCATTCACCAGCTGATTGATGATTCCGTGCAGCAAATTGATCGCGGTTCGGCATCCGTTACGGTGCTGGGGCAAAGTCTGGAAGAGATAATTCATATCTTCAACGGCCTGAGCACGTTAGTCAGTGAGATTTCGGCAGCGACGTTGTATCAGGGGCAAAGTGTTCACGATGTCTCCGAACGCATTACCGCGCTTAATCATGTGACGCTGCAAAACGGCAAACTGGCGGATCATGCGGCGGCATCTTCCCAGCAGTTGCTGGACCAGTCGCAGCGTCTGGAAAAAGCCGTGGCGCGGTTTGCCCTGACCGCCGCGTGATGCCCGGTTATTTCTGATGCCACACCAGCATGCTGCCTTCGCTGTGTCCGGTCACCGGATCCGTCGCGGGCAGCGGGACGGCGTTCACCGCTTTGGTGCGAGCCGCCAGTTGCGGCAATTCGTCATGGCATAAATCGGCTTTGATGCCCGGCGGATACGCGCCGACCAGCATAAAATCGTCATCGGCAGAAATCTGTTTATGGCCGATTCCGGCCGGAAGCAGTAACACATCGCCGACTTTCACTTCGATAATATTGCCGTGTTCGCCGCCCAGTTGCAGCTTCGCCGTACCGGCAAAAACACCCAGCACTTCAGGTGTGTTGGAATGAAAATGCGTAAAGGTATAGACGGGATAACGCCACTGCGGCGGCCAGCCGTTGGCGCGGAAAAGGTGTTCGAGATAGTCGGCATTATCGGGGGTATCAGGCGGAATGACGCGGTGATAAATCAGCACCGGTAACGTATTATTCGGCACACCGCCGTCGGGTTTATCAATCCGCAGAGTATCCATGGCAACCTCCCGGGGAGTCGCGAAGCCCGTTTGGGGTATCGGCATCAGGGCTATAACACCCAGCAAAGTCACAAACCGGCGTCGATCCAAATGCATCAGTAATAGCTCCTTGTCGAGCAATCAATGGCTTACCTCTTTCATGTATAGATCAAAAAGCCCTGAATATCTTCTTTTTGCACACATAAAAATGCATGTCAGGCAGCGCTAAAAATCTCCATTCCGGTTATCAGAAAAAACTTAAAATATGGTGCAATTAATAAATAGAAGTCATATCGGCTGGCTAAATCCCTTATGTCTTCTATGCTTAACAATACAAAAATACTCAGGAGGAGAAGTTATGAACAAGAAAATGTTACTTGTGGTTGCTACAGCAGTTTCGGTACTGGCAGGGTGTCAGACTTATGACCGTGCGGCGAGTTACGTTAAAGAACCGGTAGTCAGCGATGTGAAAGTCGGGATGACGAAATCGCAGGTTCGTGCCATTGCAGGACCACCGTCAACGGAAGCGACGCTGATCCACGCCAAAGGGACTTGTCAGACTTATGCGGTCGCCCCGCGTGATGGTAAAGCACAGACCTACTTCGTCAGCTTTAACGACACCGGTCATGTCATGAACAAAGGTTATCAGTCCTGTTCAGACTACGACAAAGACCCGCAGGCTGCTCAGTAATACGTTTTCCTTCCCCTCGTGAGAGGGGAAGGAGCCGGAATTTAAGCCTTCTGCGTCACAATCCTCACGCCGACTTTACTCACCCGATTTCCTTCCATTTCCGCAATCGTCCACGTCAGTCCGTCCCATTCGATATGGTCACCGATCACCGGTTCGCCTCCGAGCAGCTTAATGACGAAATGTCCCAGGGTTTGCGACTGATCCACGGTGTCTTCCAGATTCAGGCCATATAACTGAGAAATCGCATCCAGCGGGGCATCGGCCTGCAGAATGAAATCACCGAAGAAACGATCATCAAGCACCACTTTATTGCTGTCGCTGAACAATTTACCCAGCTCCGGTAAATCTTTTTCCTGTCCGATGACACACAGAATATCGCCTTCCTTCAGCCGCGTACTGCCGGTCGGATGCAGCATCTCTTTGCCACGGAACAGCGCTGCAATCCGTGTCGCCTGCGGCATTTGCAGATCACGCAGTGCCGCGCCGACGCACCATTTATCGGAGCCGAGCTGATACACGAACTGTTCCCAGTCGTTATACACATCGATATCCAGACCGACGCGGGAAATCGGCGTCGGTTGCGGCGGCACCAGCACTTTGGCTTTTTTGGCCGCAAAGCCTAATGACGTCCCCTGAAGCAGCAAGGAGACCAGCACGATAAAGAAGGCGACATTAAAATACAGCGTGGCATTAGGCAGTCCGGCCATCATCGGGAATACCGCCAGAATGATCGGTACCGCACCGCGCAGGCCAACCCACGAGATAAAGAAGCGTTCGCGCAGGGTAAAGTTTTTGAACGGGATCAGGCTGACAAACACCGACAGCGGACGTGCCAGCAGGATCATCCACAATGACAGCGCCAGCGCCGCGATGGCAATCGGCAACAGATCGCTGGGCGTCAGCAGCAAACCGAGCACCAGGAACATACCAATCTGGCTGAGCCATGCCAGCCCGTCGAAGGTTTGCAAAATACCGTGACGGTTGCGGATGGGCATATTGCCGAGCATCAGGCCGCACAGATACACCGCCAGAATGCCGCTGCCTTCCAGTGACATGGTTGCCGCGTACACCAGCAAACCACCGCTGAACGCCAGCAGCGGATACAGCCCGGCCGCCAGCGTAATCTTATTAATCAGCTTGTGCAGCAGCCAGCCGCCGCCCACACCAAACACAATGCCGAGGCCAAACTGGCGCACCACATCCACCACAAACATCAGGCTCAGGCCGTGTTCACCTTTGGAAATCATGTCGATCAGGGTGATGGTCAGGAATACCGCCATCGGGTCGTTGCTGCCGGATTCAATTTCCAGCGTGGCGCTGACACGTTCGTTCAGACCTTTACCGCCAATCAGCGAGAAGACGGCTGCCGCATCGGTTGAACCGATAATCGCGCCAATCAGTAAACCCTGCATCAGGTTGATATTGAATAACCACGCGGCGGCCAGCCCGGTCAGACCGGCGGTAATCAGAACGCCGACCGTCGCCAGCGACAGCGCGGGCCACAGGGCAACACGAAAGGAAGAGGCGCGGGTACGCATGCCGCCGTCGAGCAAAATCACCGCCAGCGCCAGGTTGCTGACCAGATAGGCGGCGGGGTAATTATCAAACGCAATGCCGCCAATTCCGTCGATGCCTGCCAGCATGCCGATCGCCAGGAAAATGACTAAAATAGGGATGCCAAGCTTAGAAGAGAACGAACTGAGCAAAATGCTCGCTGCGACTAACAGGGCGCCAATAAAGAAAAGAGTATTAATCGTGCTGGCGTCCAAGAGCGTTCTCCTTGTAAGGCATGAGTGGTGCGGGGGCGTGCGGTGTCGTCATCAGTGACAATACCTCTAATTTATCAGGAAAATGAGCGCGTTGCTGAGGTCATTTAGGATTTTTATTAGTTGCACTTAAGAATAAAAAACTATGCTTAAAGATGAGCGATGTCTACGTGCAGTTCATCAAAAAGGAAACCACAATGAGTGAATTTACCGGTGTACACCGTGAGGTGATGAAAGATGGCGCGATCAAACATGTGCTTATCCGCGACGCACAAGGCAATGAACAGTCGATTGCGGCAAAAGATTACATTTCGCAAGGGATCGAGCCAGATCTGAATGAGTTGCCCGAAGTCGGCACTGACAGCGAATTTCCGGTGGCGGGTAAAGGCTGACACAGGGATTTCCCCGCAGTTAAACTGCGGGGCTTTGCAGGATGAAAGGATTACACGCCCAGGCGGTCGCGCAGGGAATAATACGCCGCGCCCAGCATGGTAAATGGCACCTGGAAATTGCGGCCACCGAAGAACGGCATATGCGGTAAACGGGCGAACGCATCAAAACGTTCGGCGTCTCCGCGCAGCATTTCGGTGATGAGCTTCCCGGCCAGATGCGTCAGCGTCACGCCATGCCCGCTGTCACCCTGCATGTAATAGATGTTATTTTCCAGCCGGCCAAATTGCGGCAGGCGCGATAACGTCAGCAGGAAATTGCCGCCCCAGCGGTAATCAATCTTGACGCCTTTAAGCTGCGGAAAGGTGCGGTTAAGTTTGGGCAGGATCACCGAATCGATATTCGGCGGATTTTTACCGCCGTAGGTCACACCGCCGCCGTACAGCATCCGGTTGTCAGCGGTGAGACGGAAATAATCGAGCAGATAATTGCAGTCTTCGACGCAGTAATTGTTGGGCAACAGTGAGAGTGCCATGTCATCCGACAGGGGTTCTGTGGCGACAATCTGCGAGCCACACGGCATGCTGAGACGCGTGAGGCGCGGCGCAAGCTGCTGACTCAGATAGGCGTTGCCCGCCAGAATCACATATTTGGCGCTGACCTGACCTTTGGCCGTGTGCACTAACGCCGGTTCGCCGTGGTCAATGCGCGTGACTGCCGATCCTTCAAATATGCGCCCGCCATGACGCCGCACCGCTTCGGCTTCGCCCAGCACCAGATTCAGCGGATGAAGGTGGCCGCCATTTTTATCCAGCAGCCCGCCGACGTAACGGTCGGTGGCGATTTCGCGCCGCACGGCGGTTTCATCCAGCAGGGTCAGTTCAGTATGGCCGTAACGGTTCCACAGTTTTTGCTGGTCGCGCAGTTTCGAAAGCTGGCGTGCACTCAGCGCGGCAAAAATACAGCCGGGGCGATAGTCACAGTCGATGRCATACTGATCGATGCGCTGACGGATGATGTTCGCCCCTTCAAACATCATGCTGCCGAGCATATCAGCGGTCTGCCGTCCGTAGCGGTCTTCAATCACATCAATATCGCGGCTGTAAGAGTTGACCACCTGCCCGCCGTTACGCCCGCTGGCGCCCCAGCCGACCCGTGCGGCCTCAAGCACCACCACATCGTAACCGGCCTCACACAGATATAAAGCAGAAGAAATGCCGGTAAAACCGGCACCGACAATGCAGACATCGCACTCAATATTGTCTGTCAGTTCCGGCCACGGGGCGTGGTCGTTGACAGAACTGGCGTAATAGCTGTCGGTGTGCGGCACACCGGCAGCGCGGGGACTTCCTGTTTGAGCAGTCATGATGACATCCTTCTTCGGGTTCCCGTTGCCACGCCCGGAGCCGATGACAACTAGAAGGTATTAGGGGTATGCGCGCTGACAATCCTGCAAATCCGCGTCGAAATATTACTGAAACTATGAGGGTTCGCGGTGTTAATGGCATAACTTTGCCCCGCACGCAGCGGGTAACTCTGACCGTTGACGGTTAAGATGATTTCTCCTTCTAACAGGGTGCCGACTTCCTCACCCTGATGTTTGATTTTGTCACCTGTGGTGCTGCCGGGCTGATAGGTTTCCAGCAACATGGCAACGGTATGGTTTGGCGTGCCGTTGTGGACCATGCGCATGGACACGCCGCGGCTGCCGATTTCAATTAAATCCGCCGCATTAATCACGATACGCGGCGCGTTACTTTTATGTTCTTCGGCGAAAAACTCCGAAAGTGACAGCCCGTAAACCCGCAATAACTTTTGCAACGTACTGACGGCGGGGCTGACTTTATCCTGTTCGATGGTGCTGATGGCGCTGTGTGTCAGGCCAGACAACTCGGCGGCTTTGCGCTGTGACATCCCGAGTTGCTGGCGAATTTCAGAAAGCCGGCGACCAGGCGCCAGACTGACTTCGCTCATCCGTTTATTCCTCTCGTGCGCTCCGGGCCTGATGGCCCTTGCGACAGGCAGCGATAAAAGCGTTAAACAGCTGACGCGACACCGGGTCGGTCAGACTGTGCCATTCCGGATGCCACTGCACACCAAGGGCAAACGGATGATTGCGGACACTCACGGCTTCCACCAGATTGTCCGGTGCGCGTGCTTCCACGGTCAGTATGTCACCCAGACGGTTGGCTCCCTGACCGTGAAGGGAGTTCACCTGAAACTGCTGATAATCGGGTAATAATTCCGAAAGTAAGCCGCCCGGTTCGATATGTACCGGATGCACGAGATCATACTGATTGTCGTGCGGCAAGGTGGTGTCTTCGCGGTGATCCATATAGCCCGGCACGTCCTGCACTTTACGGTGCAAACTGCCGCCGGTGGCAACCACCAGTTCCTGCAATCCGCGACAGGCGGCGAACAACGGGATTTTTTTATCCAGCGTCGCGCGGATCAACTGCAAACTCAGGCGGTCACGGCCGGGATCGGCCTGCTCCTCGACACCTTCTTCACCGTACTGATGAGGCTCAATATTGCTGGGGCTGCCGGTGAGGAAGATGCCGTCGAGACCGCGCAGAATCTGGTCTATCGCGCCTTCGCGCGCTGCCAGTTCATGTGGCAGACAAACGGGAAGGGCATCGGCGTTGAAAATGGCGTCCAGATACTTTTCGTGGACAGTCAGGGCAGGATTTTCATCAACGATGTTTTTACACATGACTACCCCAATGACCGGTCTGTAGCGCGTCTCTTTTCCCGCAGATGCCGTGGAAAATATATTGCCCATAATACCGCCTCGTTGAGTAGATGAATTGGCTGACAGTACGTGCCTCCCCGCACGTTACTGCTCAGAATATTGACCTTATATTGACCAATTTAGCAGCGCTCAGGTCGCTTTTCAAACTGATATGTTGCGGTAATGTACATGTTGCAAATAATTAATGTTAAGGCTAGGGTTAATGATATGGCCGTTATTTTGAGCAATAAACGGTTTGAGCATAAAAGAGCTTTGAGTAAAAAACTGAGAGGATCCCCACTCCATGAGAGCACAGCGTTGAACAAAGTGATGACCCGGTAAAGATAACCGGCTGGCACCCTGTTGGAGCCTGATATGCCGGAAACCAGCAAATGGCGGAAAACCTATGCAAGCGACTGAACTGATGAATGAAATTAAGAAAGAGATTAGCGGGACCGAGCCCCTCGCTAAGCACGTTGAAGAGCGAAGTAGCGCGTTCCAGGATGAAGTATCCCAATACCTGGAGCGTCACCCGCAAACCCTTCACGTCGACGTCCTGCTCACCGATCTCAATGGCTCCTTCCGCGGCAAACGCGTTCCCGTCTCAGCACTCCGTAAACTCGAAAAAGGTTGTTATTTCCCGGCATCGGTCTTCGCCATGGACATTCTCGGTAATGTTGTGGAAGAAGCCGGACTAGGCCAGGAACTGGGCGAACCTGACCGCACCTGTGTGCCGGTTCCCGGAACCTTAACGCCATCGGCTTCCGACCCTGAACATACCGGCCAGTTGCTTCTGACCATGCTTGACGAAGATGGCACTCCCTTTAACGTTGAACCACGCAATGTGCTTAATCATATCTGGCAAACATTGCGCCAGCGGGGCCTGTTCCCGGTGGTAGCGGTAGAGCTGGAGTTCTATCTGCTCGACAGGCAGCGTGATGCGGAAGGCTATATTCAGCCACCCTGCACCCCGGGGACGCAGGAACGCAGCATGCATACTCAGGTTTACTCCGTCGATAATCTCGATCACTTTGCGGATGTGCTCAGTGACATTGATCGTCTGGCGCACATTCAGGGGTTACCTGCGGATGGCGCGGTGGCGGAATCTTCACCGGGCCAGTTCGAAATCAATCTGCACCACAGCGAAAATATTCTGCGCGCCTGTGATTACGCCCTGATGCTCAAACGTCTGGTGCGGCTGGTAGCTGAAAATCACGATATGGACGCCACCTTTATGGCGAAACCTTACGATGAATATGCGGGCAGCGGGATGCACATCCATCTCAGCGTGCTCGATGACAACGGTAAAAACCTGTTTGCCAATGCCAGTGGCGAAGATTCTGAACTGATGAAACGCGCGCTCGCTGGCATGATTGCACTGATGCCGGCCTCTATGGCGGTGCTGGCGCCAAACGTCAATTCCTTCCGCCGCTTCCAGCCGGGCATGTATGTGCCGACGCAGGCGTCGTGGGGGCACAATAACCGTACCGTTGCCCTGCGTGTTCCTTGCAGCGGAACCGCCGATCACCGCGTGGAATATCGCGTGGCCGGTGCCGATGCTAACCCGTATTTAGTGGTCGCCACCGTACTGGCGGGCATGCTGTATGGTCTGGACAACGATTTGCCATTACCCGAACCGGTCACCGGTAACGGTCTGGAACAGGAAGGTATTCCGCTGCCTATCCGCCAGAGCGATGCGCTGTATGATTTTGACGATCAGCCCGCGCTGAAGAAAATCCTCGGCGAACGTTTCTCACACGTCTATCACACCTGTAAATCCGATGAACTGTTGCAGTTCGAGAGAAGGGTGACGGAAACGGAGATAGACTGGATGCTCCGCAACGCGTAGCACGGTTAACGAATACGCGCATTATGTTCAATACTGGAAAAGAATTTGTAACGCAACGCCTGTGAATGTTGTCATTCATGCGTGATTTGTGCAAAATACGCCGCACTGCAGATAACCGACGCTTAAAGGCGCCGGTTATTTTTTTTGTATATGCAGTACCCAAACTAATTCAACAGAGGCCGGACCCAGATCCGGATAGATAACAAGGTTCGTGTGCGATCCCAAATTAAAAACGGTCGCCACTATGAGGAAATGTAATATGGGGCAATACTTCAAACCTGTACCGGTGCCTGCCGGTGCTTCTGTCAGCTGCGGTCACATTCGCACAGCCTTCACCTCCGCGTTCAGCGACGTGAAGATCTACCCCCCGTTTACTGGTAATAACTCCCGAAGTTTTCCCTGTACGTTGCTTTCAGAGGCGTTTAAGCGCCCGGTGTCTGCAATCCAGGGAGGGCTGAACCATGTCTGCTAATGCATCTGCCGCTCCGGCCACTCAGCGTGTACAACTGCGTAAAACCCTGACACTGGTTCAGGTTGTCATGATGGGGCTTGCCTATCTGCAACCGATGACCATTTTCGATACGTTCGGCATTGTTTCCGGCCTGACCGATGGTCACGTCGCGACAGCGTACATCTTCGCGCTGATCGCCGTTCTGTTTACTGCCGTGAGCTACGGCAAACTGGTGCAGCGTTTCCCGTCTGCCGGTTCTGCTTACACTTACGCGCAAAAAGCTATCAGCCCGCACGTCGGCTTTATGGTCGGCTGGTCATCACTGCTGGACTACCTGTTCATGCCGATGATCAACATCCTGCTGGCGAAAATCTATCTGGAAGCCATTTTCCCTGGCGTGCCGTCATGGATATTTGTGGTGGCGCTGGTCGGCATGATGACCGCCTTCAACCTGCGCGGCATCAAGATTGTGGCGAACCTGAACAGCATTATCGTTGTGGTGCAGGTGGCGATCATGGTGGTGTTCCTGGGTCTGTTAGTGCGTGGCGTTTATATGGGCGAGGGGATGGGTACGCTGGCAACCACTAAGCCGTTCTTCAGTGAAAATGCGCATGTAGTGCCGATGATTACCGGTGCGACCATTCTGTGCTTCTCATTCCTGGGCTTTGACGGTATCAGTTCACTGTCTGAAGAAACGCCAAACGCAGGCAAAGTCATTCCGAAAGCGATTTTCCTGACCGCGCTGATTGGCGGCATCATCTTCGTGGTGGTGTCTTACTTCCTGCAACTGTATTTCCCGGACATCTCGCGCTTTAAAGATCCGGACGCGTCTCAGCCTGAAATCATGCTGTACGTGGCAGGTAAGTTCTTCCAGTCCGTCATTCTGTGCTTCAGTTGTGTAACCGTTCTGGCATCAGGCATGGCCGCACATGCGGGTGTTTCCCGTCTGCTGTACGTAATGGGCCGCGATGGCGTGTTCCCGGAAAAACTGTTCGGTTACGTGCATCCGAAATGGCGTACCCCGACGTTCAACGTATTGCTGGTCGGTGTTGTGGCGATGTCTGCGATAACCTTTGATCTGGTGACAGCGACCGCGCTGATTAACTTCGGTGCGCTGGTGGCGTTCACCTTCGTGAACCTGTCGGTAATTTCACAGTTCTACATCCGTGAAAAACGTAACCGTACGCTGAAAGATCACATCAGTTACCTGATCCTGCCGGTGATTGGTGCGCTGACCGTCGGTGCGTTGTGGCTGAATCTGGAATCGAGTTCGATGACTCTGGGCTTAGTCTGGGGCGCGATTGGCCTCGGGTATCTGGCGTTCATCACCAATGCGTTTCGTAAGCAGCCTCCGCAGATGAGCGGTGAGATTGCGCCGGAAGCGTAATTTTTGCCCTTTGAAAAGGGCAGGAAACTTTCTTTGCAGAAAGGCCGCTGCAATGGCGGCTCTACTTTGCAGAGGTTGCTGTGATTGCGACTTTTCAAATCTGATCGAGAATATTTCGGTTTCTCACGAACGGTGATTATTGAATGTGTCGCGCCGAAACCGAACAAAGGGGGAAGTGCTTTCCCCCTTTGCATTCCCCCCGCTTTTTTCAACACGCGCTACCGCAGGCACGACGGACATATTTCCCGGCAACAGTGAGTGGCGTAAAATGTCATCGCTTCGCGATTCCCTCATTTCAGGTGTCGAGCCTTGGGTCTCGAACCGTTCATTCGGTGCCATTTTTGATCACGCCAATACACTTTTCTAAAAGATGAAAAACAATCCGACTTTGAATTTGAGATCGTGCGGGCGGTTCAGAAATCTTGCTGAACGGAGCGGCTTCGAGACCTGTGGCTCGAAGACCGAGAGAAGGAACCGCGCAGCGGCAAGATTTCCAGCCTGTCGCTGTGCTACCTGAAACATTGTGACCAGCGAAGCGCGCAGTGAAAAAAGCGAGGAGAGTCGAGAGAGGAAAAGCACTTTCCTCTCTCGTCGGTTTCGGCACAAAAAGCCGCATGGGAACTGCTTTTGAAAAACCGAAATTCTCACTATTCCGGAAGGGGTTGTTCGGGAATCCCCAAAAATTAACCCACCAGTTTCTTCCCGTATTCAAACAGCGCCTTGAGAAGCGCCATCTTCTCAACATCCCCCTCATGCAAGTTATAGAGCGATTCAAGCTCTAAAATGTACGCCTGCACACGCTCGTCCGTCAGTTTCTCCTGGCGATGCAACATCCAGCGTTTCTGTTCGGCATCGGTCAGCGTGGCAGGGTAGTTGCGGGCGCGGAAACGAAACAACAGCGGTTCGATGCGGGAATCATTAAAGGTCAGATCCAGCGCGGGAAGGTTCTCCGGACGGGTTTCCACAATGATGCGCATGGCCGCGCGATCGGCATCGCTGAAAAAACCGTCGTAAAGACGGGCGTCTACGTCATCGGAAGGCGTAAACGGCTCTGCTTCAGCAAACATCGTGACCACTTTCTCGCGCACCTGCGGGTTCTGACGCAGTAACTGCAAATTCTCAAGACAACGCTGACGGTCAATACCCAGCCGTTCGGCATTTTCCGGCAACAGTGTTTTGGCCGGTGCCAGCACCGGACATTTGTTGATGTGCACCAGCTTGACCGGCAACGGAGATTGCCCGGCCTGCAACGCCTCGCGGCGGCTGTACAGACGTTCGCGCATCTCATCAGGATTGAGATCTAACAGCGTCGACATATCACCGGCCAGATCGCACATGATCACGGCGTTCTTGTTTTCAGGATGCCACGCCAGTGGTGCGACCCACGCGGTATTCCCGCGTGCCGCGCCGAACATACCGGAAACATGCACCAGCGGGGCCATGGCAGGAATGTCGATCAGGGTATTGAGTTTATGTTTGCTGCGATGCTCGAGCAGGAAGCTGAACAAACGCGGTTGCGCCTGTTTCACCAGCTTTGCCATAGCGATAGTGGCGTAGACGTCGGCCATCGCGTCATGGGCATTTTCGTGTTCAATGCCGTTGGCTTTGGTCAGATGTTCCAGACGGAAGCTCGGAAAACCGTCATCATTTTCCGGCCAGTTGATGCCTTCCGGACGCAGTGCATAACAGGCGCGCATCACATCCAGCAAATCCCAGCGGGAATTGCCGTTCTGCCAGCTATAAGCATACGGATCGTGAAAGTTGCGATAAAGGATATTACGGCTCACTTCATCGTCGAAACGGATATTGTTATATCCGACAATGCAGGTGCCCGGTACGCTGAAAGCTTTATGGATTTGCGCGGTAAACTCTGCTTCGATCAGGCCGCGTTCCAGCGCCACTTGTGGCGTAATACCGGTGATCATCACCGCTTCAGGTTCAGGCAGATAATCGTCAGAAGGGCGGCAATAAATCACCAGCGGTTCTTCAATAATATTGAAATCTTCGTCAGTTCTCACCCCGGCAAATTGTGCCGGGCGATCCAGCGCCGGGTTTTTACCGAATGTCTCGTAATCATGAAAATAAAAAGTTTTTTGCGGCTTGTCTGACATGACGGAAATAACCTTAATCAGTGCGGAATGAATGAACTCGACGGCGACTAGGATACCATCCGCCACAATGAAGTCATGACAAAATGCGCAGGCATGGAACACATCATCAAAATCTGCCCGTTGTTCCGCAATACCGCACCGATCCCCCAAATCCCTGACAAAAACCAGGGTGATCCCCTCTGGTAACTCGGCTAAACTACCGCCTTCTTTGAATTTACGCCTTACGGCAGGCTCAACGTGCGTCTCGACAAGAAAATTTCTGCGCTGGATAACGTCATTTACCGTAATTACAGAATGACTCACGCCCTGCGGATCGCGGTGGCATTTATTCTGACATTCCTGATTGTCCGTCTGACGAAAATCCCCGAAGGTACCTGGCCGCTGATCACCCTGGTCGTGGTGATGGGACCGATGTCGTTTTGGGGAAACGTGCTTCAGCGCGTGCTGGAGCGCATTACCGGCACGGTATTGGGTTCCGTTTCCGGGCTGATTGCCTTATGGCTCGAGCTGTACTCTTTTCCGCTGATGCTGGTGTGGTGCGGAATTGTGATGTTTGTCAGCGGCTATCTGACCCTTGGCAAGCGTCCGTATATGGCGCTGCTGATCGGCATTACGCTGGCGGTGGTGTGTGGCGCAGGGCCGGGCGATATGAATACCGCGCTATGGCGTTCCGGCGATGTGATTTTCGGATCCCTGCTGGCGCTGCTTTTCGCCAGTATTTATCCGCAGCGCGCGTTTATTCACTGGCGCATGCAGATGGCCGATTACCTGATGTCGCTGAACAAACTCTACAGCGCGTGGTTATCGCCGAATATGCTCGAACGCCCGCATCTGCACGGTAAAATGAAAACGACAATGGGGCAGATGGTCAAGATGCGCGCTCTGTTCGCTCCCGCCAGTAAGGAATCGCATATTCCGCGTGAAGTGTTTGATGCGATCCAGACCCTGAGCCGTAATCTGTTGTGCACGCTGGAACTGCTGGCCGATGCCTACTGGAGTTCGCGCGAAAGCCATTTCCTGATGCTCAATGCCCGCACGCTGCGCAGTGCGCAACTGCTGATGCTCAATACGCTGGAAAAGCTCAGTCTGATGCTGATGAACGGCACGCGAGGCGACGAACTGACGATCAATCATCAGCTCAACGAATCTGCGGAAGAGCTGAAAGCGCTGATGGCGGAAATGAATGCAGCAAATCATCTGGAAGCGCAGGTGTATGGCTACGTGTGGCTGAGCTCACAGGTGGCGGAACAACTGCGGGCTATGGGCGACCTGATCACCATGACGATGCAAAAAGAAGACGCTCAAATAATCAGCGGTAAAACGCCGAAAGCATGAAGGGATTTTTGTCTGTGGCCTAAAACGGGTAAGATGGCGTTATTGGACGATTATCTGAGCGCGCAGCCCGATCTTTGCTACTCTTCTGCTAGCTGACAGTTAAGGCAGGACAAGCGGTTGCGACAAGTCAGTCACTGAATCTGTGTAACTTAATCGAAGGTGTTAAAATGGACAATATCAATAAGCCGAGTTTCCAGGACGTTCTGGAGTTTGTGCGCATTTTCCGTCGTAAAAACAAATTACAACGCGAAATTGCTGACAACGAAAAGAAAATCCGTGACAACCAGAAACGTGTTCTGCTGCTCGACAACCTGAGTGATTACATCAAACCAGGTATGAGCATCGACGAAATTCAGGCGATCATTGCCAGCATGCGCGGCGACTATGAAGATCGCGTTGATGATTACATCATCCGCAATGCGGACCTGTCGAAAGAACGTCGTGAAATGTCCAAAAAGCTGAAAGCAATGGGCGAAAYCAAAGCCAACGAAACCAAGTAGTTTCGTCGCGACCGAATACAAAAACCGGGTTGATGCCCGGTTTTTTTACGCCTGTTGTTTACCTTATTCCAAAACGCGTACCGGTTTTCCGGCCAGAAACGCCTGAATGTCTTCGACGGCTTCGGTGAAATACACCTGATAATTGCCGTCTGAAACGTAGCCCAGATGCGGCGTCGCCAGTACGTTGGGTTGCGTTCTGAAAGGATGATCTGCCGGCAGCGGCTCGACATCAAACACATCCAGTCCGGCACCGGCAATCACACCCTTTTGCAACGCACTGAGCAGGGCGGGCTGATCGACAATCGCGGCGCGCGAGGTATTAATCAGCAGGGCGGAGGGCTTCATCTGCGCCAGTTCCTGCGCACCCAGCAAGCCGCGCGTGCGTTCGCCGAGCACCAGATGAATGGACACCACATCGCTGGTTTGCAGTAATTCTTCTTTCGATGCGCAAAGTGTCACACCCTGTTCCGCCGCGCGTTCTGCGGTCAGGTTCTGGCTCCACGCACACACATCCATACCGAACGCCTGCGCGATATGTGCCATCTTCTGACCAATTTTTCCCAGTCCCARCAGACCAAGACGTTTGCCGCTCAGGCCAAAACCCAGCGTGCTTTGCCACGAGCCGTTGTGGCGAAACGCATTATTTTCAGTCATCAGATGCCGCGCCAGCCCGAGGATCAGTGCCCATGTCAGCTCAACCGGCGCAGACTGCCCGCTGCCGGTGCCACAGACTGTCACGCCATGCTTTTTCGCCGCCGCGAGATCTATTGAGGCATTGCGCATACCGGAGGTGATCAGCAGTTTCAGTTTGGGCAAACGGGTAAACAGCGCGGCGGTGAACGGTGTGCGTTCACGCATAATCACGACGATATCGGCGTCTTTCAGGGTTTCAGCGAGGGTATTTTCATCAGCAATATGTTCCGTCAGCGCCTGGCATTCCACCTGCGGTGCCAGTGAGCGCCAGTCAGCCAGCGAAAGGGAAACGTTCTGGTAATCATCAAGAATGCGGCATTGCAATGGCATGGGGATCCCTTATCTGAAAATCATGATAAAGAGATATAGCACTGAAACTGCCGGGAGGTGAAGTGTCCCGGTAAGCCCCTTTCCTTTATGCGGCGCAAAAGCCCTGCATAAAGGAAAGGGTGTAAATGAATCTGATGGGGGAAAGCCCTTTAGCGGGGAAAGTGCGGGAGGAGACCGCCGCAGCGGGCGGTCTGACAACATTAATGCAGATGTGAAAGGCTCGGTGCGCTGATGCGCATACCGTCTTCGCTGAATACCATGCAACGTTTAGCATCGAACCAGGTGGTCAGGCTCTGATAAGGATTGAACGCCATGTCGCCCGGCAGCAGCATTTTGAAACCGTCGGTGCCATAACACTGACCAAACAGATAGGTGCTGTTGCCCAGCCGTTCAACCACTTCGCAGTTAAATTCCAGCACGTTTTCAGTTTCCTGCGACAGCAGATGTTCAGGTCGGATGCCGAGCGTCACTTTAGCGCCTGCTGCCAGTTCGCTGGTGTTCAGCGCCAGCGTCAGCGTCTTCTCCGGCGTCAGGCGCACTTCGAGCCGCTCCGGCTGCCAGCTCAGCACCTCTGCAGGCAGAAAATTCATCTTCGGCGAGCCGATAAATCCGGCCACAAACTGATTCACCGGGTTGTAGTACAGATCCATCGGCGCGCCTGTCTGCTCGACTTTGCCGTAATTCATCACCACGATTTTATCGGCCAGCGTCATGGCTTCGGTCTGATCGTGCGTCACGTACACCATGGTGGTTTTCAGTTCCTGATGCAGCTTGGAAATGTGTAAACGCATATCCACCCGCAGCTCGGCATCCAGGTTAGACAGCGGTTCATCAAACATAAACACCTGCGGATTTCGCACAATCGCACGACCAATCGCGGTGCGCTGGCGCTGACCGCCGGAAAGCTGTTTCGGTTTTCTGTCCAGCAAATGAGAAAGTTGCAAGGTTTTGGCAACCATCTCCACCTGATGACGAATTTCCTCTTTCGGTACGCCGTTGACTTTTAGCCCGTAACCCATGTTTTCCGCAATGGTCATGTGCGGATACAGCGCGTAAGACTGAAACACCATCGCCACGCCACGCCGTGAAGGGTCGACGTCATTCACCCGTTGCTCGCCAATGTAAACGTCTCCTTCCGTAATATCTTCCAGCCCGGCAATCATGCGCAGAAGGGTGGATTTCCCGCACCCCGACGGCCCGACGAAAACGGTGAACTCGCCGTCTTCAATATCAATATTGATGCCATGCAACGTCACTGTTTTATCGAAACGCTTGACCACATTTTTAAGTCTGATGCTGGACATGTTTGACCTCATGAATAATTCATACCGCTGATGTTTCGGACTATAACCACCTTGTGTAAGCGTTTGCACAGGCGGGTTTGAATTTTGGAGAGAAGATCACACAATGCGCATCTTTTTGTAGTGATTTATGGTGTGTAAGTTTAACGTATAACATAGTTTTTAAGGCGACATTCATCATTGCTAAATCAGATTTTAAAGGGTTGTTTGTATAAAGTGTTGACTGACTGTCGTTACGTACCCTACAAAAATGTTATACCTTCACATTCAGGAGCGACAATGAAAATTACCCACCTTACTGCCCTGGTACTGATGTCATTAAGTCTCAGCAGCCAGGCCGTCCGGGCAGCAGAGGGACAGTTACTTGTCTGGGAAGATATTAAGAAATCTTCCGGTATTTCCGACGCGGTGAAAGATTTTGAAAAAGAGAACAACGTCAAAGTCGTGGTGCAGGAAACGCCTTATGCACAACAAACGGAGAAATTACGTCTGGATGGTCCGGCAGGTATCGGCCCCGACGTCGTCGTGATCCCCAATGATCAGCTGGGCACGGCAGTGGTACAGGGTTTACTGGCGCCACTGAATCTCGACAAAGCGTTTCTTGCGAGCTTTACGCCGCCAGCATTGAACGCCTTCCAGCTTAAAGGCCAGACCTATGGGGTGCCGAAAGCGGTGGAAACGCTGGTGCTGATTTACAACAAAGATTTACTGCCACAGGCACCGGCAACGCTCGACGAGTATTACACTTTCTCCAAAGCCGAAAGGGCGAAAGGTAAATATGGTCTGTTAGCCAAGTTTGACGAAGTGTATTACGCCTACGGCGCGATGGCCTCGATGGGCGGCTATATATTCGGTAAGGATGCTAAAGGCGAAATCAACGTCGAAGATATCGGCCTGAATAAACCGGGCAGCATTGAAGCCATTACTTACCTGAAGAAATTCTATGCCGACGGGTTATTCCCGGCAGGGATTGTCGGCGATAACGGCCTGAACGCCATCGACTCGCTGTTTACTGAAAAGAAAGCGGCTGCGGTGATCACCGGTCCCTGGGCCTTCCAGCCGTATGAAGCTGCTGGCATTAACTATGGCGTGAAAGCGCTGCCGCTGTTGCCAAACGGCAAACCGATGAGTTCTTTCCTCGGCGTAAAAGGTTATGCGGTTTCAACCTACAGCAAGCAAAAACCGCTGGCGGAAAAATTCATCACCTTCATCAACCAGCCGAAGTACGCCAAAGTGCGCTACGAAGTGACCAAGGAAATCCCGGCACTGACGGCGCTGGTTAATGATCCGATGATCAAAAATGATGAGAAAGCCAACGCGGTGGCCGAACAATCCACCCGCGCCACGGCGATGCCGGGTGTACCTGAAATGCAGGAAGTCTGGGGGCCTGCGAACAACGGCATCCAGTTGGGTGTGACTGGCAAACAGCCGGTTGATGCCGCGCTGAACGACGCGGTGAAAAATATCCAGATGCAAATAGAAGCGGCGAAAGYCAGCAACGAATAACCGGCAACGCCTGCTGAAACCCACGTATGTCTGACCGGAGGGAGTGATTTCACTCCCTCACCAGTGAAAGGAACATCTTTGTGTCTATGCGTCTTCATGAGGAAAACCAGGCGCCACTCTCTGCCAGCCACCATGCACCGGTGGCGCTGGCTGTGGCGCTGATCCCCGGTTTTGGGCAGTTTTATAACCGGCAATGGGCCAAGGGAATACTGTTTTTTATCATTCTTATTTGTTTCGCCGGCGTCTTCTATGATTTCCTGCGTCAGGGATTATGGGGTTTATATACAC